>NZ_JBHXCW010000316.1:0-7573 GCF_042725365.1 Lentzea sp. NPDC060358
GGTGACGGCTCGCCTTCGGCGTCGCTTGGAAATGCGGGGGTTGGGTCGGCTCGCTTCGCATCGCCATTATTGGGCGTAATTGCGCCGCAGAGAAGCTGCGCTCTTCAGGGAACCCTTCGCTGTCAGCCCTTCGCGCGCTCGGGGCGCCTCCCAAGGGCGATGCGAAGCGAGCCGTACCGCCCTCTTCGCTGATCAGAGCCGGTGGGCCCGATCGCTGTCGTCGCGGAGCGGCGATGAACGCCCTTGATTCGAAAAGGTCTGCACGACCACGCTGGAACAGGAACGGAAAAGGTCCTGCGGAACCACGCTGAACAGGAACCGACGCACGCCGAACTCCCACGCTGGAACGCAGGCCGCCCCCCGACGGCCGACGCAGCACGAACCCCAGAAACCCCAGTGGTAACGGATGAACCAGCGGTACCCGTCAAAGCATGATCGTCGGCGTGACCACGGTCCGCCCCGGCTCCCCGCGCGAGTTCACCAGGTGCACCAGGATCTGCGTGGTCCCCGCGGGCACGTCCGGCAGCACGAACCGGCCGCCGTCGTCCGCGCGCGTGCAGGACGACTTGTGGTCGGCCACCCGCACCTCCACCTCGTGCTCCCCGGCGGGCACCAGCCAGCCGTCGATGCGGTGCCGCGACCCCGTCGAGGTGAAGTTCACCATCAGGGTCAGGTTGTCGACGGTGAACGTGATCGTGCCGGTCTGGCCGCCGCGCACGCCCGCGAACGAGCCCGCTCGTTCCCAGCGGGCCACCTCCACGTCGAGGGACTCCAGGGCTATCGCGAACTTCACGCGGTCCACGAGGTCGGCGGGCGGGGGGTCCAGTTCGTCCACGAGCCTGTTCAGTTCGGAGAGGACTGCGGTGTCCTCAAGGCCCCTGCGGTCGTCGCGCGGGTCGAAGTCGTTCACCGCGATCCTCCTTCCGTCTCCAGGTAGTTGCGCAGCAGTGTCAGGCACCGTCCCCTGGTCGGACCGATGCTGCCGTGGGGCATGGCGAGTGCCTCGGCGACCGCTCGGTACTCGGCGCGCCCCGCCAGCACCGTCAGGCGGAGCAGTTCCTGGCACCTCGTGTTCAGGCGGCCGAACGCGAGCCACAGGCGGCGGTCGCGGTCGTCCATCAGCGTCACGTCCTCTGGCAGGCCGGTGTCGGATTCGAGCTGTTCGGCGAACTCGTCGGACAGGTGCGTCTCACGCTTGTTGGGTGTCCAAGTTCGGCGCGCTTCACGCCTCGTGGTGACGACCAGGTAGCCGACCAGGGCTTTCGGCTCGTTGATGTTCTCGATGTTCTTCAAGAACGCGAGCCACACGGTCTGCACGACGTCCTCCGCGGCGGACCTGTCCAGGCCCTGGCCGCGGGCCACGTGCCACAGCAGCGGGGTCAGCTCGGTCACCAGGACGTCCAGCGCGTTCCTGTTGCCCTCGCGTGCCGCTGCCAGGCACACCGCGTGTCGTTCGGTGCCCTCAAGCCCGTCCCACGGCGGACGGTCATCCGCCGTGTGCAGCTCGTCCATGCAGCACCTCCGATCGGCCGCCCTGTCAGCGCCGTCCGCCAACTCATGAAGGGCTGACTGGGCGGTAGATACGAAATTCACTCGTTCGGCGCAGCATCGACGCCCAGCTGAACCCATCTTTCCCGGGCATGCCAGCGGCCCGTGATCCCCCCTCCGCATCACGGGCCGCCGGTGTGGGAACCCTTCAGCCGGCACCCCTCGAACCGGCTGGCGTGGGTTCCACGCCTGTGCAAAGCGCTCACCTGGAAAGAGCGGAACTCCGGTGAGCAGATACAGCCTCTGACGCGCGGAACCGCGAATCGGCTCCCGATTCGCGAAAGCACACCGAGGGGTCGGCAAGGTTCACCGATATGGTCTAGACCATGCCGATTCTCGAAGTGATCGCACTGAACGCGAAGGACGCGGAGGCCGCCCAGTCCGGTGGCGCCCACCGGCTCGAACTGGTCGCGGACATGGCCTCCGACGGGCTCACGCCCTCGGTCGCCACCTTCAAGGAGACGAGCGCGGCCGTCGACCTCCCGATCCGCGTGATGCTCAGGGACGCCCCGGGGTTCGCGCCGGCCAACCTCAGGCACCTGCGCCGGCAGGCGTGGGAACTGCGGGAGGCGGGCGCCACCGAGTTCGTGCTCGGCTTCCTCGACGCCGAGGGCGAGATCGACGAGGGCGTCACCCTGAACCTGCTCGCGGAGTTGGAGGGGTGTGCCTGGACCTTCCACCGCGCGCTCGACAACTCCAACGACGTCTTCCGCTCGTGGGCGACCGTGCAGGCCCTCGGGTGCGACACGGTGCTCGCCGCGGGCAGTCCGAAAGGTGTCGAGGACGGGATCGAGAACCTGAAGAAGCTGACGGGCCAGGCGCCGCCCGCGCTGCTCGTCGGCGGCGGCCTGCAGCAGCGGCACCTGGCGGAACTGCTGGCAGCGGGCGTGACGGGCTTCCACGTCGGCGGCGCGGTCCGGCCGGGCGGCTGGGATTCGCCGGTGGACGCCGCCGCCGTGCGGGATTGGGTCGCCCGGCTGGTCTAGACCCTTGCCCCGGTCCGCTCTACAGTCACGTTGCTTCCTGTGAAATAGCTGTTGCAACATACGCAACGTGGAGGGCGCAACGATGCGGCTGAAGACTTTCGTGGCCGTGCTGGGCGTGGGCGCGGTGGTCGCCTGCGCACCGGTGCAGTCCGGGCCGGCCAGTTCCGGCACCGACGAGCAGACCGGGCAGCTGCGGGTGTGGCTGTTCGACGAGGTCAACCGCGGCCCCAAGGAGGCCGTGGTCAAGGAGGCCGTCGCCGAGTTCCAGGGCAGGCACAGCGGCGTCACCGTCGACGTGCAGTACATCCAGGTGGCGAGCCGCGCGGAGCGCTTCAAGGCCGCGTTCAGCGACCCGAAGAGCGCCCCGGACGTCGCGGAGTTCGGCAACACCGACCTCGCGGGCTACGTCTCCGCCGGTGGCTTCTCGGAGCTCGACCTGGGCGGCTGGGAGGAGTCGAAGGACCTCGTCCCGACGATCCTCGACACGGCCAAGGTCGACGGCAAGACCTACGGCGTGCCGTGGTTCGTCGGCGTCCGCGCGCTCTACTACCGCACGGACGTCTTCACCGAGCTCGGCCTCGAGCCGCCGGCGACGCTCGACGAGATCGCGACCACGGCTCGCGAGATCCGGCAGCGCAAGCCGGAGATGATCGGCATCTCGGCCGGCGGCAAGTACCTGTTCGCGGCCCTGCCGTTCATCTGGGCGCAGGGCGGCGACCTCGCCAAGCAGGACGGCGGCAAGTTCACCGCCACGATCGACAGCGCCGAGGCGAAGGCCGGTGTCGCGAAGTACACCGAGCTGATCAAGGACGACATCTGCCCGCCGTCCGCCTGCGCGGGCAACGGCGGTGACGCGAGCGTCGAGGCGTTCAGGGCCGGCAAGGCCGCGATGACCATCGGCGGCGACTTCAACCGCAAGTCGGTGGACGCGTCCTCCGCGGCCGGCAAGTACGGCGTCGTCCCGCTGCCCGGCAAGGACAAGGGCTCGATCGCCCCCGCGTTCGCCGGCGGCAACCTGCTCGGCGTCATGAAGGGCACGCAGCGCAAGACGCTCGCCAACGAGTTCACGCAGCTGCTCGCGTCGAAGAAGTACCAGCAGAAGATGTACGCGGCGATGGGCAACCTGCCGACGTTCGGCGACGTGCAGAAGCAGGTCAGCGACTCCGACAAGTTCCTGGAGCCGTTCACGAAGACCCTGCAGGCCGGCACGAAGTTCGTCCCCGTCACCCCGGCGTGGGCGAAGATCGAGGCGCAGACCGTGGTGCCGACGATGATCCAGGAGGTCGTCACCGGCGCGAAGAACGTCGACACGGCCACCGCCGACGCCGCCAAGACCATGAACGCGGCCTTCACGTCGTGAGCGTGACGTCCCGAGGCCAGGGGCGGACCGCGTTCGCCTACCTGGCCCCAGCGCTGCTGGTGCTCGGGGGCCTGCTGGCCTACCCGATCTACCAGCTGGTGCTCATCTCGCTCTACGACTACGGCCAGGAGCAGGTGAGCGGTGGTGCGCCGCTCACCTTCCTGGGCCTCGGCAACTACCAGAAGCTGCTGGGGGACCAGCAGTTCTGGACGGTGTTCGGGCAGACCGTCGGGTTCGCGGCGGTCTGCGTGGTCGGCACTCTGCTCGTGGGCGCGTTCCTCGCGATCTTGGCCACCCGCGTGCGCACGTGGGTGCGGATGACGTTGTTCCTGGCGGCGCTCGGCGCGTGGTCCACGCCCGCCGTCGCCGGCTCGACGATCTGGCTCTTCCTGTTCGACGCGAACTTCGGGTTCGTCAACGAGGTCCTGGGCCTGCAGGGCTTCTCGTGGACGTTCGACAAGTGGACGGCGTTCGGGCTCGTCGCCGCGCAGGTGATCTGGTGCTCGTTCCCGTTCGTCATGGTGACGCTGTTCGCGGGCATCAAGGCGATCCCGGGCGAGGTGCTGGAGGCCGCGGCGCTGGACGGCGCGTCGGCGCTGCGCACGGCGTGGAGCGTCACGCTGCCGCTGCTGAAGCCGATCATCCTCGTGGTGACGATCCAGTCGATCATCTGGGACTTCAAGGTCTTCACGCAGATCTACGTGATGACCAACGGCGGCGGCATCGCCGGCCGCAACCTCGTGCTCAACGTCTACGCCTACCAGCAGGCGTTCGCGGCGTCGGAGTACGGGCTGGGCGCGGCCATCGGTGTCGTGATGACCGTGCTGCTGCTCGGCATCACGATGTTCTACCTCCGCGCGCTGCGGCGGTCGGGGGAGGTCCTGTGAGGCGCTGGATCACCGAGGCGTTCGTCCTCGTCGTCGCGGCCGTCGTCGCGTTCCCGCTGTTCTGGATGGTGCTGTCGGCGTTCAAGCCGGAGGACGAGATCATCTCGGCCGACCCGGTGCCGTGGACGACCCGGCCGACGCTCGACAGCTTCACCCGCGCGCTGACCGTCGCGAACTTCGGGCGCTACTTCGTGAACAGCCTGGTCGTCGCGCTGGTCGTGGTGGCGCTGAGCATCCTGATCTCGTTCCTCGCGGCGACCGCGCTGACCCGGTTCCGGTTCCGCAGCCGCACGACGTTGCTGATCATGCTGCTGGTCGTGCAGATGGTGCCGGTCGAGGCGCTGACCGTGCCGCTGTTCTTCCTGATGCGGTCCGTGGGTGACTCCGTGCCGGTGTTCGGCCTGAACCACCTGGGCTCGCTCGTGCTGGTGCACCTGGCTTTCAGCCTGCCGTTCGCGATCTGGATGCTCCGCGGGTTCGTGGCCGCGGTGCCGGTGGAGCTGGAGGAGGCCGCCACGCTCGACGGCGCCTCGCGGTTGCGGTTCCTGTGGCAGGTGCTGTTCCCGCTCGTCGCGCCCGGCCTGGTGGCGACGAGCGTGCTGTCGTTCATCCACGCGTGGAACGACTTCCTGTTCGCCAAGACGTTCATCATCTCGGCCGTGGAGAACCAGACCCTGCCGCTGGCGCTCCAGGTGTTCGTCAAACCCGACCAGAACGATTGGGGCGCGATCATGGCGGGCTCCACCCTGATGACCATTCCCGTGCTGATCTTCTTCGTGCTCGTGCAGCGCCGGCTCGTCTCCGGGCTCGCCGGGGCGGTGAAGGGATGAACCTGCTGCCGCGCCCGGTGTCCTACGTGGACGGTGGGCGGCTCTGCGAGTACAGGGGCTGGGACACGGTCCTCGTCGACGGCCCGCCCGGTGGCTACCGGCTGATCTCGTCCGACGACGGCGTGCTGATCGAGGCCCACGACGCCGAGGGCGAGATGAACGCGCTGCAGACGTTGCGGCAGCTGCTCGGGCCGCAGGCGTTCCGGGCGGCCGGGGAGAAACCGGCCGTCATCCCGGCGTGCGAGGTCGTCGACCACCCGCGGTTCGCGTGGCGCGGCGTGATGCTCGACGTGGCGCGGCACTTCCTGCCCAAGCGGGAGGTGCTGCGGTGGGTCGAGCTGCTGTCCGCGCACAAGCTCAACGTCCTGCACCTGCACCTCACCGACGACCAGGGCTGGCGCTTCGAGGTCGAGCGCTACCCGAGGCTCACCGAGGTCGGGTCGTGGCGGGAGGACTCGCGGTTCGGCGACCGGCGCTCCGGCGGGCTGAAAGGCCGTCCGCACGGCGGGTTCTACACGCAGGACGACCTGCGGGAGATCGTCGAGTTCGCACGGGCGCGGCACGTCACCGTCGTCCCGGAGATCGACATCCCCGGCCACTCGCAGGCGGCGATCGCGGCCTACCCGGAACTGGGCGTGCACGGCGGCGGCGTGTGGACCGACTGGGGCGTCAACGAACGCGTGCTCAACACGGGGGAGTCCACAACGGACTTCTACCGGAACGTGTTCGACGAACTGGTGGACGTGTTCCCGTCCGAGGTGATCGGGCTCGGCGGCGATGAAGCGCCGGGTCACGACGGCGAACTGGTGCGGGCGATCGCGGAACACCTGGTGCTGGCCGGAAGGCGGCCCTACGGGTGGGACGAGGTCCTGGACTCGGGGCCGCTGCCCGCGAGCACGGTCGTCGCGTCGTGGCGCGGGGTCGAAGGCGGCCTCACGGCGCTGCGCGACGGGCTCGACGTGGTGATGTGCCCCGAGGAGTTCGTGTACCTGGACTACCGGCAGTCGGACTCGCCCGACGAACCGATCCCGGTCGGGACGGTCACGACGCTGGAGGACGTCTACGCGTGGGAACCGGTGCCTGCCGGGCTCACGGGAGACGAGCCGGGAAGGCTGCTGGGCGCCCAGGCGAACATCTGGACCGAGCACCTCGACTCGGCCCGGCGGGTGGACTACGCGGCGTTCCCGAGGCTGGCCGCGTTCGCCGAGGTCGTGTGGTCCCCGGCGGAGAAGGACCCGGAGTTCCTGCACCGGCTCCGGGAGCACCACCTGCCGCGGCTCGACGCCCTGGGGGTGGAGTACCGGCCCCTCACCGGACCCCACCCGTGGCAGCGGCTCCCTGGTGTGCCTGGTTTTCCACGGTGACCATCTCCGGGATCACATCGCCGGCTCTTCCTCGGGCATGAGGATCCAGGCGGCGGCGTAGAGGATCGCTCCGGTGCCGAACCCGAGCAGCGTCGCCGCCACGAGGATGATCCGCAGGATCGCGGCGTCCACGCCGATCATCTTGGCGACGCCGCCGCAGACACCGGCGAGCATCTTGTCGCTGCGACTGCGACGGAGCTTCTTGACCTGGTCGGTGGCTTCGTTGAGCACGTTGTTCGTCATGGCTCAAGAGTCGTCGTTTTCGCGGGCCCGCACATCGGTGACCACCCCTAACCGGACCCTGATCCCGGGGGCGGGTCTCAGGGGTGGTCTTGCTCTGGGCGTGGCCTGGGTGGGTGGTCGCGTTGGTGCGTGCGTGTCCTGTTTCGTGCGCGGGGCTCTGCCCCGGACCCCGCCAGCTGATCAAAGACCCCCCAGCGCCCTCGGCGGGTTGATGGCACGCCTGTTTGTGTTGGGCGGCTGCGCGTTGCGTAGGTGGTGCGGTTCGGGTGGGGTGGGTCCCGTCCCCAGCCGGGCCAGAGCGAGCCACAACCAGGCAGGGGTGTCAACTCGACGAAAAGCGTGTCGAGTTGACACC
>NZ_JBHXCW010000317.1:0-7479 GCF_042725365.1 Lentzea sp. NPDC060358
GGGTCCCGCACAGGCGCATGTGCGGGACCCGCTCCACGTCAGGGGGTGGACAGCTCGAACCGCCGGACGGCGACCGAGCCCCCGAGCGCCTGGGTGGCGTGGTTGAAGATGCCGAACCGGTAGCCCATGAAGAACTGCCACTCGTTCTTCAGCGTGAACCCGGAGCCCAGCGAGGTGAAGTTCACCCCGTCGGTGCTGTAGGAGAACCGGGCCTGCCGCCCGCTGCCGGGACGGATGTCGGCGTTGGCGCGCAACCAGATCCGGGTGCCGGACAGGGGTGCGCTCGCCACCTCCGTGCCGGTGCCGGTGGTGTTCCAGTTGCTGTCCATGGTGAGGCCGTTGACCATGACGACCCGGCTGACGCCGTTGTCCCGCTTGACCCCGATCCACGCCGACGAGTCGCGCAGCATGGCCAGGCCCGTGCGGTCGCCGTCGCGCATCGACCCCACGTCGAGTGTCACGGTGCCGGTGGACGTCGGTCCCTGGACGCGGTGGGTGAGGGTGTTGCGGGCGTTGTAGAGGTCGTTGGTGACGGTCGCCGTGGACAACGTCAAGCCGTTGTTGACGCTGAACTTCGAGGTGTCCGGGTTGTGGTTCCACTCCCACTGCGGCCCGAGTCTGGTGCCGTCGAACGTGTCCACACCCGTCATGGGTTTGACCTGCCGCGGTGGTGCCGGGAGGTTCGGCTTCGGGTAGTTCTGCCCCCAGCCGCCGTTGACGGTCGTGATGCGCGGCCAGCCGTCGGAGGTCCACGTGACCGGCGCGAGCACCGGCACGCGGCCGCCGGGGTAGGCGTCGACGAAGGCCATGTAGTACCAGTCGCCGTTCTGCGTCTGCACGAGCCCGCCCTGGTGCGGCACTCCCCCGCCCTGGATCGGCGTCGGCATGTTCAGCAGCACCTGCTGCACGGTGTACGGGCCCCACGGGCTCGAGGACTTGAGCACGTACTGGCCGTTCGCGGGCTTGGTCAGCCAGATGTAGTAGCTGCCGTTGCGCTTGTAGAACCGGGCGCCCTCGAGGGTGCCGATGTTCGACGGCGTCTGGAACACCTGCTGCGACCGGACCTCGGACTTCCCGTCCGCGGACAGCTGCGCGACGCTGATCGTGGTGTTGCCGTAGGCGACGTACATCGTGTCGTTGTCGTCGACCAGCATCCCGGCGTCGTAGTAGCACTTGTTGATGGTGGACAGCTTCGACCACTGCCCGTCGACCGAGGCCGCGGTGTAGATGTGCGTCTGGGCGAAGTCGACGCAGCCGCCCCAGTAGAAGGTGTTGTTGCTCTTGCGGTGGTTGAGGAACGACGCCCAGATGCCGCGCACGTACCCGCGGCCACCGCTGAGGTCGTACTTGGAGCCGAAGTCGAGCCGCGGCACGGAGTGCCCGGCGAACTCCCAGTTGACCAGGTCGTAGGAACGCAGGACCGGCGCGCCCGGCGAGTAGTGCATCGTCGAGGCCGAGTAGTAGTACGCGTCGCCGACGCGGATGATGTCGATGTCGGCGAAGTCCTGCCACAGCACGGGGTTCGTGAACGTCGTCGCCTGCGGCGTGGTGGTCGTGGTCGTCGTGCTGGTCGTGGTGCTCGTCGGGCCGGTGCCGCCGTTGCAGGTGGTGCCGTTCAGCCGGAACGACACCGGGTCGGCGTTGGCCGAGCCGGACGTGGCGTTGAACCCGAACTCGACCTTGCCGCCGGTGGGCACGGACCCGTTGTAGGAGGCGTTGCGCGCGCTGACGTCGGCGCCGCTCTGCGTGATCACGGCGTTCCAGTGCTGGCCGACCTGCTGGCCGGAGGCGTAGGTCCACTCCAGCGTCCAGCCGGAGAGGGCGTCACCGGTGTTCGTGATCGACACGGACGCGCCGAAGCCGCCCTGCCACTCCGAGGTCTTGGTGTAGGCGACCGAACAGCCCGGTGCGGCCTGCGCGGTGGTGCTCGCCGCGAGTCCCGCGGCGACGAGGGTGAGGGCGGACAACGCCGCCCCGGCCGGTGCCCATCTCATGATCGTGACCACCTCTGGTTGCTCTGGCCGTTGCAGGTCCACAGCACCAGGCGGGACCCGTTGCCGGTCGCGGCGCCCTCGACGTCGAGGCACAGCCCGGCGTTGGTGTTGCGGACGGTCCCGTCGGTGCCGATCGTCCAGCGCTGGTTCGCCTGGCCGTTGCACTGCCAGATGATGACCCGCGTGCCGTTGGCGGTGCCCTGGTCGTAGGCGTCGAGGCACTTGTCGCCGAACACGCGGAGCTCGCCGTTGCCCCAGGAGGTCCACCGCTGGGCGGCGCGCGTGAGGCAGTCCTGGACCACCGCGCCCGCGCCGGCCGCGGTCGAGTCGTTCGCGACGTCGACGCACCGGTTCGAACCGGCACCGCGCAACCGGGAGGTCGTGTTCTCCAGCACGCTGCCGCCGGCCACGCGGAACGCCGTGACGCCGTGCGCGGGAACGGAGGCGGAGATCGCACCGGAGGTCGACGACGTGCCGCCGGACCACAGGTCCGTGAGCGTGAAGCTGCTGCCGGACAACCCGATCTGGGCGGCCGTGGTGGAGATGGTGGCGGTGCCGCTGCCGCGGTTGAACAGGCCGACCGCGACCGTGCCGTCCGAGAGCGGTTTCGCGAAGACCTCGGTGGCGCCGTCGTCGCGCACCCGGCGCCCGCCGGCGCCGAGGCCGTCCTGGTTCACCGCGATCAGCCGCTGGTTGCGCAGGACCGCGCTCACGTCCGCGGACATCGTGCGGATGTCGTTGCCCGCCATCAGGGGCGCGGCCATCAGCGCCCACAGCGTGAAGTGGGAGCGCGACTCGGTGAGCGTGAGCCCGGGACGGCCGACCACGAGCATGTCCGGGTCGTTCCAGTGACCCGGTCCCGCCTGGACGGCGAGCGGCGCGGTGACGTCGACGACGTTGCCGACGCCCATCGGGTAGCTGTTGGTGTTGCCGTTCTGCCAGATGTCGAGCAGGTCCTCGGTGGTGCGCCAGAGGTCGGCGACCTCGCTCCAGTCGTACCGGTCACCGGTCGGGGCGTGGAAGCTGTTGGAGTTGATGCTGTAGACGATCGGCCTGCCGGTGGCGCGCAGGGCGTCGCGCATGATCGAGAACCGCGCGACCTGCTCGTCGCGGGTGCCGGCGCCGGAGCACCAGTCGTACTTCAGGTAGTCCACGCCCCACGACGCGAAGATCCGCGCGTCCTGGGCCTCGTGGCCCTTGCTGCCGGTCGCGCCGGGGTGGGCGCCGGTGCTCTGGGCGCAGGTCTTCTCGTTGGGCACCTGGTAGATGCCGAACTTGAGGCCGCGCGCGTGGATGTAGTCCCCCAGCGCCTTCATGCCGCTCGGGAACTTCGAGGGGTGCGACCGCAGGTTGCCCGACGAGTCGCGCTGCGGGTCGAACCAGCAGTCGTCGACGACCACGTACTGGTAGCCGGCGTCGCGCATGCCGGTCGACACCATCGCGTCGGCGGCCTGGCGGACCTGGCCCTCGGTGATGCCGCAGCCGAAGCTGTTCCAGCTGTTCCAGCCGAGCGGCGGGGTGAGGGCGGGGCTGCCGGGCGCCGCGGGGGCGACGGGGGCGGCGGCCGGTGCGGCGGGAGCGGGCACGAAGATCGCCGCGAGCAGGAGCGCGGCGAGGAGGGACGTCCTGGACCGGGAGGGCATCGTTGCCCCTTTCTGGCAGGGAGGGGACGCCGCCGGAGGGCGAGGCCGGCGGCGTCGGTCCGCGTGCGTCAGCAGGTGGAGTTGGTCTGGGTCAGCAGGCCGAGCCGCCAGGGCAGCCGGTTGTAGTCACCCCCCGCGTTGGGGTCCAGGCCCTGGTACAGGTAGCTGAGCTTGCACGGGCTGATCTCCATCGTCTGGTCGACGTTGGTGCGCACCATCTCGCCGTGGCTGATGTCCCGCGTCCACTGCCCACCCGGGAACGTCACGTTGTTGGCGCGGGCGAACGGGTTCGACTCGCTGTCGGCCAGCGCCGTCCACTGGCCGTTGATCGCGGACGCGGTCCACGACCGGAACCAGCGCCGCCCGTCGGAGCCGATCGCCTCGTGCACCAGCAGCCACTGGTTCTTGCCGGCGATCTTGTAGACGTTGGACGCCTCGAAGAGCCGGTTGCGGTTGCTGTCCTGCATGGCGATCACCGTGTTGGTGAAGCCGTTGGGGAACTGCGACAGGTTCGTCTCCGACCGGTAGAGGTGGCCGTTGTCGTCGGAGGAGAACAGGTAGCACTTCGCGGTGTCGCACACCATCCAGAAGTCGACCCAGTAGCCGTTGCCGATGTTGTCGCGGATGATCTGCGGCATGCCGTTGGCGTAGAAGTTCTTCGGCGCCGACCACGACGACGGGTTCGAGATGTCCGAGGTCGTGGAGTACGAGGCGTTCGACCCGGTCTGGTAGACGAGGTACCAGAGGCGTTGCGGTGCGAAGTAGAACACCTGCGGCGCCGCCCGGTAGCCGCTGCCGACGCCGGAGCGGTCGAGGTAGTAGTGCGGTGCCGCCGAGGCCTGCGACCAGTCGCTGAAGCTCGTGTACATCAGGTTGTAGCCGTTGGTGTAGGTCGAGGCGAACACGTGGTACTTGCCGTTGTAGTACACGACGCTCGGGTCCTTGACGGCCACGTTCGCGTGCGTCGAGTCCGGCTTCGGGCTGATCAGCGCACCGCTCGAGTTCCAGCGGAAGCTCGACGGCAGGTTGCCCACCGGCGGGTTGCCCGTCGTGGTCGTGGTGGTGGTCGTCGTCGTGGTGGTCGTGGTCGTCGGGCCGACGTCACCGGTGCACAGCGTGCCGTTGAGGGTGAACGCGGCCGGGCTCGGGTTGGAGCCGCTGCTGGTGCCGTTGAACCCGAACTCGACGCGGCCGCCGGTGGGGATCGCCGCGTTGTAGGAGACGTTGCGGGCGGTCACCTGCGAGCCGGACTGGGTCACCTGCGCGTTCCAGGCCTGCTGCACCTGCTGACCGGCACCGAAGCTCCAGGTGAGGGTCCAGCCGTCGACCGCGTCGCCGAGGTTGGTGACGGCGACGCTCGCGGTGAACCCGCCGTCCCACTGCGACGGTGCCGAGTAGGTGACCGAACACCCCGGTGCGGCGGAGGCGGGCTGCTGGGCCACCACGGTCAGCGCCGTCATCGCGACGAGCGGGACGGTGGCGAGAGCGGCGAGCCGGGCGCGCCGGGGTGTGAACAACCGTGCGAGGGACATGATCACCCTTCGTCGTTGGAGGGGGTCTGGGGTCACGCGGCGGCGCAGGTGGCGGAACTGACCGACGGCGCACCGGATCCGGATGCGAGGAAACCGAACGTCGTCGACGCACCGGGGCTGAGCGCACCGTTGTAGGTGGCGTTCGTGACGGTGACCGATCCGCTGGCCGTGCCGCCCCAGATCTGCGTCACGGCGTGCCCGCCGGGCAGCGTGAACCGCACGGTCCAGCCGGTGAGGGCGGCCGCGGTGGGGTTGGCGACGGTGACCTCGGCCTGGAAGCCGCCGTTCCACGTGCCGGTCACCACCGGCGTCGCGGTGCAGGTCCCGCCGGGGCTCGGCCCCTCGCCGACGCTGCCCGGCACGGCTGCCAGGGCGTTGAACCAGACGGTCGCCATCTTGCTGTAGCCGGAGGCGTTCGGGTGGATGCCGTCGGGCAGGTCGGAGATCGGCACGGCCGGGTACATGTCGACGACGTGCACGCGCTTGCCCGCCGAGGCCTTGGCGCGCAGCAGCGGGACGATCGCGGAGTTGTAGTTGCGGACGGTGGCGTCGGCGAACCGGATCGGGATGATCGTCGAGACGAACACCTCCGCGTTCGGCGCCTGCGCGGTGATCTTGTCCACCAGCGCGGAAAGCCGTTGCGGCGCACCGCCGGGATCGCTGCCGTACATGTCGTTCGTGCCGATGTGGAGCAGGACCGTGCGCGGGGTGTAGGTCCGCAGCCAGTTCACGACGTTCGCGTCGACCTGCGCGATGGTCCAGCCGGGGTGGCCCTCGTGGTTGCGGTCGGGCATCGAGCCGGGACCGTCCGCCAGGGACCCCACGAAGTCGACGGAGCGGCCGGCGGCGCGCAGCTTGGTGCCGAGGTCGAGGCGGTAGCCGCCGATCGAGCCTCCCTGGGTGATCGAGTCGCCCAGCGGCATCACCCGCACGGGGTCGGCCGCGGCGGCCGGTTCCTCCGCGGTGGACCGGTCGGCGAGGGCGGGCGAGGTGGCCAGCAGGGTGGCGACCAGCGCACCGCAGAGCACTTTCAGCGGGCTGGGCATGGTGAGCCTTTCGTCGACGAGGGGTCAACGGCAGGGGCGGCTCCCAGCAATGTAACGACGCCTTCACAGCGGGGTCAAAGCTAAATGTGAGCGCTAACTTTTAGCAACCCACTTGCTGCACGGGTGTCCTGCTCACCCGGGTTCACAAGGCTGTTAACGCGAACAACGGCTGCTCAGCGGTCGGCCGCGGCGACCGAACCGCCCTCGCGCACCGGCATCGGCACCCGGTGCACCGGCGGCGTCCTGGCACCGCGCCCCCGCCCCTCGACGAGGTCTGCCAGCACGTCCACCGCGCGCTCGCCGAGCTCGTGGCGGGGCAGGGCGACCGTGGTCAGCCGGGGCCGCAGCCACGACGCGGCGGGGTGGTCGCCGAACCCGAGCACCGACACGTCACCGGGCACGGACAGCCCGGCGTCGGCGAGCGCCTGGTACGCGCCGAAGGCCAGCCGGTCGTCGAGGCAGACCAGCGCGCGCGGCCGGTGGTGGCGCAGCAGCGCGGTGGTGGCGGCGTACCCGCACTCGGGTGTCCACTCAGGACAGAACGGCAGGCTCACTACGCCGGCGCCCGCGGCGTCGAGGGCCTCGCGCAGACCGGTGACCCGGTCGCCGGCGGCGCGGGCGGCGGGACCGGCTCCGATCAGGTGGATGCCGCGCGCGTGCCCGGCGTCGAGCAGCCGGCGCGCGGCGGAGCGGCCTCCCTGCGCCTCGTCGGCGACCACGCAGGGCACGCCGGAGCGGGGCGCGGTGGCGCCGAGGAGGACGGCGGGCTCGTGCCGCAGGACGTGCGGTTCGGCGACCGCGCCGGAGCGCGCGGTGGTGAGCACCACGCCGTCCACCCGCCGGTCGTGCATCGCCTCGACGAGGCCGCGCCCCCGCGCCGGATCGCCGCCGGACTCGGCGACGAGCAGCATGAACCCCCGCCGGTGCGCGGCCTCCAGGGCGCCCTTCACCACCTCGCCCGCGAGGCCGGGCGGGTCGACGGCGTCGAGCACGAACCCGATCGTGCGCGACAGGCCGGGCCGCGACGTCCCCGGCGTGCCCCGCCGGTAGCCGAGCTCACGAGCCGTGGACCGCACCCGTTCCTGTGCGGCCTCGGAGATGCGCAGCTCTCTGGCCCGTCCGGTGAGGACGAGCGAGGCGGTGGTCACCGACACCCCGCTCGCCGCCGCCACGTCCGCCAGGGTCACGCGCGACCGTCCCGCCACGGGTCCGCCTCCTGCCGCTGTCGGCTCCGGCCGCCACCGCGGCGGCACGGCAACGGCTG
>NZ_JBHXCW010000318.1:0-7421 GCF_042725365.1 Lentzea sp. NPDC060358
AATCCTCACCGGGTTCTGCGCGGCCCGGGTGGACGCCTCGCGGCACCTCCCCCGCACCCCCGTACCACCAGTACGCGGGTGCGGGGGAGGCACCACGATGCATCGCCCCGGACCGTGCACAACCTGGCAAGGGTTCGTGGCCACCGCACTAGTCGCGCAGCTTGCGGCCCTGGGCGTCCGTGCCGCCGTTGACCAGGATCATGATCCCGTCGATCAACGACCAGATGCCGCAGCCGCCGCAGGTCAGCAGCTGGGCGACGGCGATGCCGGTGTGGCCGGTGTAGAACCGGCCGATGCCCAGGTTGCCGAGGAAGAGCTGCAGCACGCCCGCGGCGACCTTCGACTTGTCCGACAGCGGCAGGCCGGTCAGCGGGTCGAAGCCGTACGGCGCGGCCGGGTTGCCGTAGCCCATGCCCGGTCCGGCCATGCCGGGAGGCGGCGGCGGGACGGCGTACTGCTGCTGCGGCCCGGTCGGCGGCGGGTAGTACGGCTGCGTGGGCTGCGGCGGGAAGCCCGGCGGAGGCGGCGGCACGGCCGCGAACGGCACCGAGGGCGGTGCGAGGAACGGCGGGTGCGGCTGCGGCAGGTCGCGGAACAGCTCCGCGAGCTCGTGGTAGGACTGCGCGCCCGACGCGCGGTTCACGCGGTCCTGGTACTCGCCTATGTCGAGCCGCGCCATCGCGAAGTGGTCGTTGAGAGCGGTGATCGCTTCTTCGCGCTGCTGGTTGCCGATGCGCTGCTGCTCCGGCCCGAATGGTTCTGACACGGATCAGCACGGTATCCGATGCAGCAGCTCGATATCGGGAATACGCTGCGACGATGCTGGTCGGTGTCCCAAAGGAGATCAAGAACCACGAGTACCGCGTGGCCGTCACACCGGCGGGAGTGGTCGAGCTGGTGCGCCGCAGGCACGAGGTCGTGGTCGAACGGGACGCCGGAGCCGGCTCGTCGTTCCCCGACCACGAGTACACGGCGGCGGGCGCGCGCATCGCCGGGTCGGCCGACGAGGTGTGGGCGCTCGCGGACCTCGTGCTGAAGGTCAAGGAGCCGATCGAGCCCGAGTACCACCGCATGCGCCGCGACCAGGTGCTCTTCACCTACCTGCACCTCGCCGCCGGTCCCGAGTGCACCAAGGCGGTCGTGGCGTCCGGCATCACGGCCATCGCCTACGAGACCGTGCAACTGCCGGACGGGTCGTTGCCGTTGCTGGCACCCATGAGCGAGATCGCCGGACGGATGGCGGCCCAGGTGGGTGCGCATTGCCTGGAGCGCGCGCAAGGCGGCCGAGGGGTGCTGCTGGGCGGTGCGCCCGGCGTGGCCGCGGGCAAGGTCGCGGTGATCGGCGCGGGCGTGGCGGGGATGAACGCGGCGGCGATGGCGGTCGGCATGCAGGCCGAGGTGGTCGTGCTGGACACCAGCGTCAACCGGTTGCGGCAGATCGACTTCGCCTACCGCGGGCACGTGCAGACCATCGCGTCGAACGTCCACGAGGTCGAGAAAGCCTGCCAGTGGGCGGATCTCGTCGTCGGTGCCGTGCTCGTGCCCGGTGCGCGGGCGCCGAAGCTCGTGAGCAACGACCTGGTGTCGAGGATGCGTCCCGGGAGCGTGCTCGTGGACATCGCGATCGACCAGGGCGGCTGCTTCGAGGACTCCCGGCCCACCACGCACGACGCGCCGACGTACCGTGTGCACGACTCCGTGTTCTACTGCGTGGCGAACATGCCGGGCGCGGTGCCGAACACGTCGACCCGCGCGCTGACGAACGTCACGTTGCCGTACGTCATCGCGTTGGCGGACAAGGGTTTCGACCTCGCAGTGGCGTCGGACCCGGCGCTGGCGAAGGGCGTCAACGTGCGTGCCGGGGAGATCGTCTTGGAAGGGCTGGCGTGATCGAAGACCTGGTGGCGACCTACCTCGACCACCTCGCCGTGGAACGCGGCACCGCTCGCAACACCCTCGACTCCTACACCCGTGATCTGCGCCGGTACACCGAACACCTGGAATCCATCGGCGTGACGGATTTGGGCGCGGTGACCGAGATGCACGTGAGCGAGTTCCTCGCCGCGTTGCGGGAAAGCGGTCTCGCGGCGTCTTCGGCCGCAAGGACGTTGGTGGCCGTGCGCGGGTTGCACCGCTTCGCGCACCGCGAAGGCGTTGTGCCCCATGACGCCGCACGGGCCGTACACCCCCCTTCGCCACCGAAGAGACTGCCGAAAGCCTTGCCCGTCAACGATGTGCTGACCCTGCTGAACAATGCGGGAAACCTCAGGGACAAGGCGCTGCTGGAGCTGCTGTACTCGACGGGAGCGCGGATCTCCGAGGTGGTGGGCCTCGATGTCGACGACATCGACGCGACCGAGCGGACGGTGCTGCTGGACGGGAAGGGAGGCAAGCAACGACTGGTGCCGGTGGGCAGGCCCGCGTTGGCGGCGGTCGACGCGTACCTGGTGCGCGCCCGTCCCGCGCTGGCGGCGAAAGGCCGTGGCACGCCCGCGTTGTTCCTCAACGCGCGCGGTGGCCGGCTCTCGCGGCAGAGCGCGTGGACCGTGCTGAAGACCGCCGCGGAGGAGGCCGGCATCACCGTTGCCGTGTCCCCCCACACGTTGCGGCATTCGTTCGCCACCCATCTGTTGGAAGGGGGTGCGGACGTTCGGGTGGTGCAGGAACTTCTCGGGCACGCATCCGTTACGACCACTCAGGTGTACACACTGGTAACCGTTACGACTTTGAGGGAGGTCTACGCAACTGCACACCCTCGGGCCACTGGAACATGAGGCTTCCACGGGTACGGTGGTCGGGTGCCGAACTTGGACGAGCCGTCCCCACAGGCCATTGATCTTGCCGCTGTGCTGCACGCGCTGAGCGACCCGACACGGCTCGCGGTCGTTCGCCAGATCCAGTCGAGCGGTGAACGACTGTGCGGGGCCTTCGAGGTTGACGTGGCGAAGTCGACTCTCTCGCAGCACCTGCGCGTGTTGCGCGAGGCGGGTCTCACCAGGACGCGGTGCAGGGGCAACCAGCGCTGGGTGTCGCTGCGTCGTGATGACCTGGATCTTCTCTTCCCCGGTCTGCTCGACGTGGTCCTCTCGGCGGTGGACAGGCGCACACGAACGGATGTCGCTGTCTGACCAAGTCTTGACAAACACCGGCGAGGCGCGTTGCCGCTCGCACGGGTGCGGCCTACGCTGCGCCCGGAGAGACGACCACGACCAGTGAGGGAACGCCAGCCATGTCGACACCGGAGCACGCTTTCGCGCCCCGTGCCGACCTGAACCTGGCCCCGCACGCCGCGCCGGTGGACGACGTCGCCCACGAGCAGCTCGACGGCATCGGACCGACCGGCCGCGCGCGCCGGCACATCCCGGACCCGCCGCAGCTGCTGCACCACGGCCCCGCGAAGATCCTCGCGGTGTGCAACCAGAAGGGTGGCGTCGGCAAGACGACGACGACCATCAACCTGGGCGCGTCGCTGGCCGAGTACGGCAGACGGGTGCTGCTCGTCGACTTCGACCCGCAGGGCGCGCTGTCCGTGGGCCTCGGCGTGCACCCGCACCAGCTGGAAACCACGATCTACAACGTCATCATGGAGAACCACACCTCCGTGCCCGACGTCATCCGCAAGACCATGGTCGAGGACATGGACCTGCTGCCGAGCAACATCGACCTGTCGGCGGCCGAGATCCAGCTCGTCTCCGAGGTGGGCCGCGAGCACACGCTCGTGCGCACCCTCCGTCCCGTCATCGACCACTACGACTACGTGCTGGTCGACTGCCAGCCCTCGCTCGGCCTGCTCACGGTGAACGCCCTCGCGGCCGCGGACGGTGTGCTGATCCCGCTGGAGTGCGAGTTCTTCTCGCTGCGCGGGGTGGCGCTGCTCATCGACACCATCGAGAAGGTCAAGGAACGCTTGAACCCCAAGCTCGACATCACCGGCATCCTCGCCACGATGTACGACCCGCGCACGCTGCACTCGCGCGAGGTCATGGCACGCGTCGTGGAGGCGTTCGGCGACATCGTGTTCGACTCGGTCATCAACCGCACGGTCCGCTTCCCGGAGACGACCGTGGCGGGGGAGCCGATCACCCGCTGGGCCCCGCGCTCGTCCGGTGCCAACGCCTACCGCGCGCTGGCCCGCGAGGTGATCGCCCGGTGACCCGTCGCCCCACACTGCCGGGCGCGGCCGAGTTGTTCCGCTCCACCGCGGCTCCCGCGACCGATCCCGCCGACGCACCCGTGCAGCGCCGCGGTTCCGGCCGGACCAAGCACACCACGAAGATCACGGTGTACGTGTCCGACGAGGAACTGCTGGCCCTGGAGCAGGCGCGGCTGTCGCTGCGCGCGTCGTACGGGCTGGGCGTCGACCGCGGCCGAGTGGTGCGCGAGGCGATCGCCGTCGTGCTCGACGACCTGGAGGCGCTCGGCGAGGAGTCGTTGCTGGTGCGCAGGTTGCGCGAGCAGTGACCGAGGAAGCCCCCGCCGCTCCCGCACCGGACGACGGCAAGTTCAAGGTCAGGCTCACGAACTTCGAGGGTCCGTTCGACCTGCTGCTGCAGCTGATCTCGCAGCACACGCTCGACGTGACCGAGGTGGCGCTGCACCGGGTCACCGACGACTTCATCGCGCACATCCGCGGCATGGGCGACTCGTGGGATCTCGACGAGACGACCGAGTTCCTCGTCATCGCGGCGACGTTGCTCGACCTGAAGGCCGCGCGGCTGCTGCCGACCGGTGACGTCGAGGACGAGGACGACCTCGCGCTGCTGGAAGCCCGCGACCTGCTCTTCGCCCGGCTGCTGCAGTACCGGGCGTACAAGCAGGTGGCGGCCCTGTTCGCCGAGCTGGAGCAGGGCGCGTTCCGGCGCTACCCGCGCTCGGTGTCGCTGGAGCCGCGTTTCGAGGGCCTGCTGCCCGAGGTGATGCTCGGCGTGACACCGCCGAAGTTCGCCCTGATCGCGGCTGCGGCGTTCCGGCCCAAGCAGAAGCGCACCCTGTCGGTCGCGCACATCCACCAGCACCGCGTGTCGATCCGCGAGACGGCGGACGTGCTGCGCGCGCTGCTGATCGAGCGCGGCACGGCCTCATTCGCCGAGATCGTCGCCGACTGCACCGAGACCATGGAGGTCGTGGCGCGGTTCCTCGCGCTGCTGGAGCTGTACCGGGAGAAGTCGCTGGCCTTCGAGCAGGAGGACCCGCTCGGGCCGCTGCAGGTGACGTGGGTCGGCGGGACGTTGGAGCAGGCGCAGGCACAGGTGAGCGCCGGCGACGAGGATGAGGACTACGGCGGATGAGCGAGCCACTGGTGGGGCCGGACGCGGCGGAGATCGAGAAGCCGGGGCCGGCGTTCGACGGGGGCGGCGCGGTCGGTGCGGTTGGCGGGGGTGGCGCGGCCGGGGACGCCGGTGGGGCCGAGGGCGGTGAGTCCGCGGAGGCCGGGGGCGCTGGTCCTGCGGGTGCCGCGGGTGCTGGGGCTGAGAGTGCTGCGGGCGCTGGGGCTGAGAGTGCTGCGGGCGCTGGGGCTGTGGGTGCTGGGAGTGCGGGCGCCGAGGGTGCGGAGGCCGGCGAGCCGGATGCCGCGCTGGAGGACGCCGCTCCTGCTGCCGTGGAGTTGGAGCGGCCCGAGGCCGCGGGGTCCGCGGACGAACCGGAACCGGTCGAGACCGGGGACGACGCGGCCCTCTCGGACGCCGCTCCCGCCGCGGTCGTGCTCGGCGACGCGGAGGCCGGCGCGGTCCCGCCCCCGGTGTCCAGTCTACTGGCCGACACCGACGAAAACGGCACGTCGGGCGGGGTGCCTGTGGACAACTCGGGCGCCTTGGCCGACCCGGCCGAGACCGCCGTTGCCGCTGGCGCCGCTGCGCCCGCTGCCAAGCGGAAGCCCGCGGCGAAGCGGAAGCCCAAGCCGAAGCCGACCACTGCCACTGCCACCGAGGCCGGCGCCAGCATCGGCGCCGGGTCCGGACCCGCGCCCGACCCCGAGCTCGACCTCGGACTGGAGCCCGACACGGAGCCCGACACGGCGTCCGACGCCGACGCCGCCACCCTCGAGGCGCAGCTGCTCGCCGCCGCCCCCGAGGAGGCCATCGAGGACAGCGGTCTGCCCGACCTCACCGACGACGCGACGTTCGAGGCCGCGCTCGAGTCCGTGCTGCTCGTGGTGGACAGCCCGATCGCCGAGGACCAGCTCAGCAGCGCACTGGAGCAGCCGGTCAAGAGGGTCAAGCGGGCACTCCGTACACTTTCCACCCGGTACACCGAGTCCGGCAGTGGCATCGACCTGCGCAGGGCGGGGGACGGCTGGCGGTTCTACACGCGGGACCGGTTCGCCCCGTTCGTGGAGAAGCTGCTGCTCGACGGCCAGCGCGCGAAACTCACCCGCGCTGCCCTGGAGACGCTCGCGGTGATCGCCTACCGGCAGCCCGTCACGCGGGCGCGGATCGCGGCGGTGCGCGGCGTCAACGTCGACGGTGTGATCCGGACCCTGGTCGCGCGGGGGCTCATCGAGGAGACGGGCACCGACAGCGACACGGGTGGGATCCTGTACCGCACGACCGAACTGTTCCTGGAGCGGTTGGGGCTGTCGTCGCTGAGCGACCTGCCGCCGATCGCTCCGCTGCTGCCCGAAGTGGATGCGATCGACGATGTCTGACAACGAAGGCGTGCGCCTGCAGAAGGTGCTCGCGCAGGCGGGGGTCGCCTCGCGCCGTGCTTCGGAGGAGCTGATCGACCAGGGGCGGGTGCAGGTCGACGGCGAGGTCGTGCGCGAGCAGGGCCGGCGGATCGACCCCGAGACCGCCGTGGTGCACGTGGACGGCGTGCGGGTGCAGATCCGCGAGGACGTCGTCACGATCGCGCTCAACAAGCCCTACGGGATGCTCTCCACCATGGAGGACGACCTGGGGCGGCCGTGCGTCGGCGACCTCGTGCGCAACCGCGCCGAGCGGCTCTTCCACGTCGGGCGGCTCGACGCCGAGACCGAGGGGCTGCTGCTGCTCACCAACGACGGCGAGCTGGCGCACCGGTTGATGCACCCCAGCTACAACGTCAAGAAGACCTACCTCGCCGAGGTGCCCGGTCCCGTCGAGAAGGGGCTCGGCAAGAAGCTCAAGGCGGGCGTCGAGCTCGACGACGGCCCGGTCAAGGTCGACTCCTTCAAGCTCATCAGCGCGGTGCCCGGCAAGGCGCTCGTCGAGGTCGTGCTGCACGAAGGCCGCAAGCACATCGTGCGTCGCCTGCTCGAGCACGTCGGTTACCCGGTGGAGTCGCTGGTGCGCGTCGCGGTCGGTGACGTGTCGCTCGGCAACCAGCGGCCCGGCTCGATGCGCGTGCTCAACCGCCAAGAGGTCGGCGGTCTCTACAAGCTCGTCGGCCTGTAGGAACCCCGGAAGCCGCAGGAACCCGGCACGCCGTGGGGACCAGGAGGC
>NZ_JBHXCW010000319.1:0-7364 GCF_042725365.1 Lentzea sp. NPDC060358
CTCCCGGCCTCCCGTCGCCGAACCGCTCAGAGCAGCCTGATGTACCCGCGGGTCGCGGCACCACCGTGCTCGTCGTTGCCCGCGTACGACGCCGTGAAGCCCTGCAGCAGCGTCGACACACCCACCAGCAGCGGGACCTGCGCGTCGCACACGGCCTTGCCGGACGCGTTGGTCGTCGCGGTGCAGAGCGGCGTGCCCTTCACCGTCTGGAAGACGACCTGCTGACCGGCGACCGGCGCCCCGGTGTGCTTCTCGGTCAGCGTGGCGTTGAGGCCGCGGACCGTGAACCCGAGGAGCCGCAGCTGCAACTGGGCCTGCCCCGCGACGAGCTTCGACGGGGCGGGCGGCACGAAGCTGACCGCGATGCCCACCGGGCGCTGGCCGACGGCGAGGGTGCCGGTGACCGTGTTCGTCGCGGTGTCGACGACCGACACCGAGTTGCCGCCGAAGTTCGTGACGTAGGCGCGGGCGCCGTCGGGCGTGAGGGCCACGCTGATCGGGCGGTCGCCGACCACGATCTTCTGCAGCTCGGTCATGGTCGTCAGGTCGACGACCGACACCGAGTCGAACTCGCTGTTCGTCACGTACGCGCGGGTCCCGTTCGGCGACACCGCGATGCCGTGCGGGGTGAAGCCGACGGCGGCGGTGCCGACGACGGTGCGGGTCGCCACGTCGATCGCAGAGACGGAGTCGGACCCCTTGTTCACCACGTACACCCGCTTGCCGTCCGCCGAGGCGGTGATCGCGGTGGAGGTGCTGCCCACCGGGATCGTGGCGGCAACCGCGTTGGTCGTGGTGTCGACGACCGAGACGCTGCTCGGGCCGACGACGTCGTGGGTGACGTAGACGGCCTTGCCGTCGCGGGTGACGACGACGCCGTCCGGGTTCTGGCCGACGGTGATGGTCGCGGTGACCGCCAGCGTGGCCGTGTCGACCACGGACAGCGTGCCGTCGCCGTAGTTGGTGACGTAGACGAAACCGCCGCCGGGCGCGACCGCGACGCCCGCCGGGTGGCTCCCGACGGGAACGGACTTGTCGACCGTGTTGGTCGGTGTGTCGATGACCGTGAGCGTGTTCTGCACGGAGTTCGTCACGTAACCGCGAGTGCCGTCGAAGGCGACCGCCGCCATGTACGGCGAGGTGCCGCCGCTGTCGGAGATCGTCTCGGACACCGCGTTCGTGGCCGTGTCGATGACCGACACCCCGCCGCCGTTGTTGGCGACGTACCCGAGGACCCTGCCGGCGGGCGCCGCCGAGGCCGGGCTCACCGGGCTCACCACCAGCGCCGAGGTGACGGCCGCAGCCACCACCAATGGACGTAACCGCATGTTCTGTGCCTCCTGGCGCGCTACATCCCGACCTGCCCAGGACATCGCGACCGGCTCAGCGGGCGTTAGCCTCTTCAGCCTCTTCCCGATCGACGAGAACCGTCCACTGTGACCCAGGTCACTGCAACACCGGCGGTGTGGCGAGCCAAGTGGGGACGTGATGTTCGCGGAGCTGTTCGACGAGCACGCCCACCCGTTGCACCGCTACCTGGCGCGGCGGGTGGGCGCCGACGTCGCCGACGACCTCGTCAGCGAGACCTTCCTGGCCGCGATGCGCGGCGAGGAGAACTACGACCCGGACCGGGGCAGCGCGGTCGGCTGGCTCTACGGCATCGCGACGAACCTGTTGCGCGGCCACGCCAAGCGCGAGACCCGCCTGCTGCGCACCGCGGAGCGCTACGGCGTCGACCTCGGTGTCGCGGAGTCGCTGGAGCACTCGGTGGTCGCCCGCATCGACGCCCGGTCGCACCTGCGCCGCATCGCGGGCGCGCTGGCGAAGATGTCCGGCGCCGACCGCGACCTGCTGCTGCTCGTCTCGCTCGCGGGGCTGAGCGTGCAGGAGGCGGCCGAGGCGCTCGGGATGAACCCCGGCACCGCCCGGTCCCGCCTGCACCGCCTGCGCGCCAAGCTGAAGGAAGTGGAACATGCGTGACGTGCTGGACGACGACCTCGCCGAGCTCTACCCCGTGCGGGGCAGTGACGACGTGCGCCTGGCCCGCTTGCGTGCGCAGCTGTTCATCGAGAAGCCGGTGCGGCGGACGCCCCGCTGGGTCGGCGTCGCGGCGGCGGCCGTGGCGGTCGTGATGATCACCGGGCTGGTGGTGCTGCTGCGGCCGGAGCACCGGGAAGCGCCCGCGACCCTGCCGACGACGCCCGCGACGTCGTTGCAGGAGGCGGCGACCCTGCTGGAGCTCGCGCCGAAGCCGACGCGGCAGTACCTGCACGTGAGGTACGTGGTGTGGCAGGCGCTCACGGACCACACCGGCAAGAGCGCGGCGGCGTTCGAGTTCGTGGCCGACGTGTGGCTGCCCACCGCGTCCGACGAGATCGTCGTGACCCGCCGCAGGTACACCGGCGGGCAGCGCGCCCTGTGGGGCCCGCCGTCCGCGGAGCTCCTGCCGGACGACTACAGCGGCCCCGGCCTGTGGAACTCGTTCTGCTCCTCCACCCCCTGCGAGGAGGGCGTCGCCTCGTTGCAGCTGCGCGCGGACCCGGCGCAGAAGCTCGAGGACGCGTTCTCGGCGATGGTGTCCCCGTTCGCCACGACCGAGGAGAAGGCCGAGCTGTACCGCAGGCTCCTGGTGTCCCCCGAGATCCGCTGGGACAACGGCACGGTGCTGACCGACGGCGGCCGCGTCCGGTACACGATCGACCCGGCGACGGGCAGGGTGAGCGGCTTCGAGGAGCGCATCCCCCCGGTGGGCAGCCCGCTGCCGGCGGACGTGGTGACGAAGTCCGGCACCATCACCTACGAGTGGACCGATCAGCGCCCGTCGTAGGACCGCGGCAGGTACCAGGCCAGGGCGGCGCGCAGCTCGGCGACGTCGCGCTCACGCCGCCGCCTGGACCGTTCGTGGGCGACCGGGAACACCCGCACACCGCCGTGGTTCGCTCCGAAGAAGCGGCGCGGCGCCGGGTCCTTCAGCCACACGACGACCCACGGGCGCTTCTTGTGCGGCACGACCCGCACCCGTGCGAGCTCGTACCACCAGTACTGGTGGAACTTGCCGTTGCGGGTCGTGGCGATGCCCTCGCGGCTGATCTCGATGACGACCTTGCTGCGGGCGGCCGCGGCGAAGAACCGCGCGGCGCGCACGACCAGCACGCAGAACGCCGCCAGCGCCAGCAGCTGCGTGGCGCCGTTGGCCTGCGCGGCGGGGTCGGCGATCGCGGCGGCGAGCAGGGCCGCGGCGAGGTTGAGCACGGCCCACGCCATCGGCACGAACCGCGACGTCGAGAACGTCGCGGCGGCGGGCGTCATCGGCGCGGGCGGCGCCTTGGTGGCCGGCGGCTTCGGCGTGACGACCTGCGAGAGCAGGCGCGTGACCTCGGTCGGCTCCGGGCGCCGGGCCGGGTCGCGGTGCAGGCACTTCTGCACGAGCGGGCGCAGCGCCTTGGGCACGCCGTCGATGTCCGGCTCGCCGTGGGCGGCCTTGTAGAGCAGCGTCGCCGTCGGGCCCTCGCCGAACGGGCCCTTGCCGGTCGCCGCGTAGACGAGCACCGCGCCGAGCGCGAAGACGTCGGACGGCGCCGCGACCTCCTGGCCGGTGATCTGCTCCGGCGACAGGAAGCCGGGCGTGCCGAAGACCATGCCGGTCTCGGTCAGCGCCGTGTGCTCCATCGCGCGGGAGATGCCGAAGTCGATGACGCGCGGGCCGTCGGCGCCCAGCAGCACGTTGGACGGCTTGAGGTCGCGGTGCACGAGCCCGGCGCGGTGGATCGCGGTGAGCGCCTCGGCCAGCCCCTCGGCGAGGCGGCGCAGGTGGTGCTCGGGCAGCGGGCCGTGCCGCTCGATGGCTTCCTGCAGCGTCGGGCCGGGCACGTACTCCGTGGCCATCCACGGGCGCGCCGCGCGCGTGTCGGCGTCGACGACCGCCGCGGTGCCGGCGCTGCCGACCGCCCTCGCCATCTGCACCTCGCGGCGGAACCGCTCGCGGAAGCGCGGGTCGTCGGCCAGCTCGGCGCGGGCCACCTTGACCGCGACCTGCCGCCCGTCGCCGCCTTGCCCCAGGTAGACCGTTCCCATGGCACCACGACCGAGCCTGCCCAGGAGCAGGTAGTCGCCTATGCGTTGTGGTTGGTCCACCTTCACCGGTTCGAGGGTAGCGGGAACTCGGGCTCAAACCTCACATCTGAGTAGATCTACGTATCGTTGTCACCCATGGGTCGGACCCGCTTGTACCGCAACGGCGAACTCGCCGGCTCGAACTTCCCGGTCGCCGAGGTCGCGGAACACCTCCGCGACCCGTCCTCGGTCGTGTGGTTCGACCTCTGCTCCCCCACGCCGGACGAGATCGGCCTGCTGCGCGACGACCTGGGCCTGCACGAGCTCGCGATCGAGGACGCGTTCTCCGAGCGCCAGCGGCCCAAGGTCGACCGCTACCCCACCCACCTGTTCCTCTCGGTCTACGCCGTGCGGTACGAGCACCACGAGATCAAGACGTGCGAGGTCGACGTGTTCGTGACCCCCACCGCGCTCGTGACGGTCCGGGAGAGCGAGGACTACGACCTCCGCGGTGTGCAGCACCGCTGGGACAGCGCTCCGGCGCTCGCGTCGAGCGGAGTCGGGTTCCTGCTGCACGGCCTGCTCGACGACGTCGTGGACGGCCACTACGCCGCCGCCGAGAGCCTGGACGACGACATCGAGGCCCTCGAGGACCGCATCTACGACGAGAAGCCGCACGTCGGCCGCAAGGCGCTCCAGCTGCGCCGTGCCCTGGTGCAGCTGCGGCGGGTCGCGCTGCCGATGCGCGAGGTGCTGGGCTCGTTGCTGCACCGCGAGCACGCCCTCGTGGACGACGCGATGACGCCGTACTACCTCGACGTCAAGGACCACGCGCTGTTCACCGCCGAGCTGACCGAGTCGATGCGCGAGCTGGTGACGAACCTGCGCGAGGCCGAGGTGGCGGTGCAGGGCAACCGGCTGAACTCGATCATGAAGAAGGTCACCAGCTGGGCGGCGATCATCGCGGTGCCGACCGCGATCTCGGGCTACTACGGCATGAACGTGCCCTACCCCGGCTTCGACCAGCGGTGGGGCTTCTGGGTGTCCACCGCGGGCATCCTCGGCCTGTCCTGCTTCCTCTACTTCCTGTTCAAGCGCCGCGATTGGTTGTGAGCCGGTTTTGAAGATCCACCTGACCCGACGCGACGAGCTCGCGATCATCACGATCGACGCGCCACCGCTCAACCTCTACAGCCTCGACCTCGACGCCGAGTTCCACGACGCCCTGGACGAGCTGGGCGGCGCGCGGGCGCTGCTGGTCAACGCCACCGGCAAGGTCGTGTCCGGCGGCGTCGACGTGTCGCTGTTCGCGGCGCAGGAGTACCGCGAGGACGCGCAGGCCCTGTTCGACCGCATGCTGCTGCTCCCCCAGCGCCTCGCGACGCTGCCGATCCCGACCGTCTTCGCCGCCCACGCCCTGTGCCTGACCTGGGCGTTCGAGCTGGCGGTGGCGTGCGACCTGATCGTCGCGACCCAGAGCGCCCGCTTCGGTCTCGTGGAACGGGTCGTGGGCCTGACGCCGACGATGGGCGGCACGCAGCGCCTGGCCGCGCGAGCGGGAGTGGGCCGCGCGAAGGAGTTCGTGATGACCGGCGAGCTCTACGACGCGGCCACGATGGAACGCTGGAACGTCGTGAACCGCGTGTTCCCGGACGACGACTTCGCGAGGCAGGCGGAACTCTTCGCGGCGGCTCTGTCGACCGGCCCGACGCAGGCGTTCGCGGCGACGAAACAGGTTCTCGCGCATTTCGAGAACGGCGGCGTCCCCGAGGCCGACGCACACGTGACGACGATCGCCTCGGCATTGTTCGAGACCGAAGATCTTCCACGCGCTGTGCACAGCTTCCTCACGGACGGTCCCGGCCACGCCACATTCGCGGGTCGCTGATCTCACACATCGGAGATTCGAATGGCTCGGTGATAAAACCGTGATCTACCTGCTCACACGGATGAGCCATTCCTGCCGGGCCGGAAGATGATGTTGCGGCACAACAGTTTCGGCTTGACTCCGCACGTCGTCACGTGCAGTGTGCTGTCCGTTCAACGGCCCTGGTGCACACTCCGTCGCACGAGTTCGCACACATTCCGCAACGGCCGACGACACAATCAGCGAGTTCACGGTCCCCCGTCGTGAACGCGCGTGGAGGTAGAACCAGCCGTGAGACTGAGATTGGCCGTGCTGCTGACCGGTGGTGTCATCGCACTGGCCGCCTGTTCCCCGACCAAGGCGGCCCAGCTGACACCCGTCCCGGAGAGCACCAGCGCCACCTCGACCAGCACCACCGAGAGCTCCGCGCCCCCGAGCAGCAGCTCGGCGGCCCCCAGCAGCAGCACGACCCCGCCGAAGTCCGCCACGAACGGCCCGGTGAAGCCACCGCCCAACCCCGGCACCCCCGCCCCCGCCGGCGCCCCGGGCTGGCAGCTCACCCAGAACAACACCGGCCTGGCCGCCCAGGGCCTGAACTGCGACGCCCTGCCCGCCTACACCGGCCCGGCCTCCCCCGCCGCGGGCACGGTCATCTCGGGCAAGCGCATCGAGCAGGCCCTGGTCCTGTTCGCGGGCAACATCACCGTCGAGAAGTCGTGCATCCGCCCGGCCAGGCTGAACGAGGCCGCCCCGCTGGTCACCACCAACGGCCCGTGCGGCAGCAACTCCTGCCAGGTCACCGCGGCCCCCGTCACCATCCGCGACTCGAACATCGACGGCTCGAAGCTCTCCGCGTCGACGATCGCGAAGTCGTGCGCCTTCCTCGGCGTCGGCACCCTGCAGCGCAACTACATCACCGGCATGGGCTCCGGCATCTGCTTCTACAACACGGGCAGCAACCTGAGCGGCCTCGCCGAGGGCAACTACGTCCGGGGCCTGCGCACGGCGGGTGACGCCCACAACGACGGCGCGACCATCCGCGACTTCCCGCTGGACCGCAACCCGGGCCGCACCCTGACCTTCCGCAACAACCGCATCGACTGCTCCACCGGCCAGGACACGGGTGCCCTGTTCATCCAGACCTACGGCGGCGACATCGACAACGTCACCGTCGAGGGCAACCTGCTGGAGGGCGGCGGCTACCAGCTGGGCCTCGAGTCGAGCCACGGCAACCAGTACGGCCGCAACATGAAGTCCGTCAACAACCGCTTCACCGGCTCGGGCTGGGGCGCGGCCTACGTGACCGCCAACGGCGTGGGCTACAAGTGGGCGGTCTGGCAGGACAACTACCTGCTGGACCCGAACGCGCCGGACGCGAAGGGCAAGCCCGCGGGCACCCCGTGAGCGCGGTCCGCTCCTGACGCGGCGCCGGGCGGCTCCCCGC
>NZ_JBHXCW010000320.1:0-7343 GCF_042725365.1 Lentzea sp. NPDC060358
GGGAAACACCCGGTCCCATTCCGAACCCGGTAGTTAAGCCCTTCTGCGCCGATGGTACTGCACTGGTTACGGTGTGGGAGAGTAGGTCGCCGCCGAACTTTACTTCCCTGAAGGGGCTTGTGATCGCGGGGCACAACTACAGTGCTTCGATCACAGGCCCCTTTCAGCGTGTCCACAGTAGTAGGAGGAATTGGTGTCCAGGTTCGGGGATCGTCCCGGCGACCGTCAGCGTGGCCAGGGAGACCGACCGCGCCGTTCCGAGGGTGGCCGTCCCGCAGGCGATCGGAAGTTCAGCAGCAACTCCCAGCGCGGTGAAGGCTCCGGCGACCGCTCCACCAGCGGCGACCGTCGAGACAACCGCGCCGGCTCCGGTGACCGCGGTGGCTACCGCGGTCAGGGGTCCAGCGACCGGGGTGGCTACCGCAAGGACGACTCCGGCGATCGCGGTGGATACCGCGGTGACCGTTCGAGCGACCGCGGTGGCTACCGGAAGAGCGACTCGGACCGCGGTGGGTACCGCGGCCAGGGTTCCGGTGACCGTCCCGGTTACCGCAAGGACGACTCGAACGACCGCGGCGGCTACCGCCGCAGCGAGTCGAGTGACCGCGGCGGCTACCGCGGTGACCGGTCCGACGACCGGGGTGGCTACCGCAAGAGCGACTCGGGTGAGCGCGGCGGGTACCGCAAGAGCGATTCCGACCGCGGTGGGTACCGGGGTCAGGGCTCGAGCGACCGCGGCGAGTCCCGTGGCGGCTACCGGCGCGACGACTCGGGTGACCGCGGTGGTCGTCCGGGTGGGTACCGTCGAGACGACTCGAACGACCGCGGTGGATACCGCGGCGGCCGGTCCGACGACCGCGGCGGCGATCGCGGTGGGTACCGCAAGTCCGACTCGGGTGATCGTGGCGGGTTCCGCGGCGAGCGTTCCGGCGACCGCGGAGGGTTCCGTCGCGACGACTCCGGCGATCGGGGTGGCTACCGTCGCAGCGAGGGTTCCTCCGGCGGTGGCTTCCGTTCGGACCGCGGTGGCGAGCGCGGCGGATACCGCCGGGACGACTCGGGCGACCGTGGCGGATACCGCGGTTCCAACGACCGCAGTTCGAGCGACCGCGGTGGGTACCGCGGCGACCGGTCGGACGACCGTGGCGGCTACCGCAGGAGCGAGGACCGCGGTGGGTACCGCGGCCAGGGCTCGGGCGACCGCGGCGAGTCCCGTGGCGGCTACCGGCGCGACGACTCCGGCGACCGTGGTGGCTACCGGGGCGACCGGTCCGGTGGTGACCGTGGCGGGTTCCGTCGCGACGACTCGGGCGACCGGGGTGACCGCGGTGGTTACCGGGGTTCCAACGACCGCAGCTCGAACGACCGCGGCGGCTACCGCAAGAACGACTCGAACGACCGCGGCGGCTACCGGCGCGACTCGCGTCCCGGCGACCGCGACAACGCGCGCACCGGCGGACGTCCCGGCTACCAGCGCGACGACCGGCGCGATGACCGCAGGGACGAGCGCAAGGACGAGCGCAGCCGTGAGCGTGCGGCCCGGTTCCAGGAGCGCCTGGCCGACCAGGAGAACACCGGCGACGCCGCCAAGAGCGACGCCGCCGCCGAGGTGACCTCCGAGGGCGCGCGGGCCGGCTACCGCCTCGGTGACGGCGCCGCGGCCACCCGTGCCGCCGCCGGCCGCGAGCAGGCGTCCGAGGACGCCGACGACGTGACGGCCACCGACGACACAGTCGCGGGCGACACGGTCGCGGCCGACGCCGAGGACGGCGACACCGGTGCCCCGGAGGACGTCGAGGCCGGTGGCGCCGAGCGCGCTGCTGCCGCGGCCCCCGCCGCCGAAAGCCCCGCTGACGAGAGCCACGCCGACGAGGCCGAGCAGCGCGACGAGGCCCCCGCTCCCCGCGGCGGGCGTCCCGAGCTGCCCGAGGAGGCCGACCTCTCGCTGCTCGACCCGGAGATCAAGGCCGAGCTGCGCAGCCTCCCCAAGGGGCTCGCGGAGATCGTCGGACGGCACCTGGCCGCGGCCGGGCTGCTGATCGACGAGGAGCCCGAGCTCGCCCTGGAGCACGCCCGGTACGCGCGCAGCAAGGCGGCGCGGGTCGGTGTCGTGCGCGAGGCGGCGGGTCTCACCGCCTACTTCGCGGACGAGTGGGCCGAGGCCCTCAGCGAGCTGCGGGCCGCGCGCCGGATGATGGCCGGACCGGGCCACCTGGCGATCATGGCCGACTGCGAGCGGGCGCTCGGGCGTCCCGAGCGGGCCATCGACCTCGCGAAGGACCCGTCGGCCAAGGAGCTCAGCCAGGAGGACGAGATCGAGCTGCGGATCGTCGCGGCCGGAGCTCGTCGCGACATGGGCCAGCTCGAGGCCGCCGTCGTGGCGCTGCAGGGACCGGACCTCGATCCGGGGCAGCGCACCCCGTACTCCGCGCGGCTCTTCTACGCTTACGCCGACAACCTGGCGGCCGCCGGTCGCACGGAGGAAGCGGTCAAGTGGTTCCTCAACGCCGCCGAGGCCGACGACGAGGGTGAGACGGACGCCGCCGAGCGCGCGTTCGAGCTGACCCACGACGAGACCGGGACCACCCCCGCAGAAAGCACCCCAGAGGAGACCGGGCAGCAGTGAGCGAGACGTTGGTCGACCGGTACGACGCCCTGCTGATCGACCTCGACGGCACCGTCTACCGCGGTGCGGAGGTCGTGCCCGGCGCGGTGGAAGCCGTCGCCAGGGCCAGGGCGCACGGCGTCGGGATCCGGTTCGTCACCAACAACGCGTCTCGTTCGCCGCAGGCGGTCGCGGAGCACCTCCTCGAGCTCGGGTTCGACACGAGCGTCGAGGAGGTCAGCACCTCCTCGCAGGCCGGAGCGGCGATGCTCGCCGAACGCCTGCCCCAGCACTCCACCGTGCTCGTGCTCGGCACCAAGGCCCTCGAGGCCGAGGTGCTCAAGCGCGGGCTCACCCCGACCGACACCGCCGAAGGCGCGGTGGCGGTCCTGCAGGGGCTGTCCATGGACCTCGGCTGGCGCGAGCTGGCCGAGGCCGCGGTGGCCATCCGCTCCGGTGCGCTGTGGGTGGCGTGCAACGTCGACGTCACCCTGCCCACCGAGCGCGGGCTCCTGCCCGGCAACGGCTCCCTGGTCGCGGCGCTCAAAGCCGCCACCGACCAGGAGCCGCTCGTCGCCGGCAAGCCCGCCACCCCGCTGCTGCAGCAGGCCGCCAAAGACCTCGGCGCGCACCGGCCGCTCGTGATCGGCGACCGGCTCGACACCGACGTCCTCGGCGCGGTCAACGCCGGGATGGACTCGCTGCTCGTGCTCACGGGCGTGTCCACGGAGGAAGACGCGCAAGCGCTTCCGGCCGCGCAGCGGCCCACGTATGTCGGCGCGGACCTGTCGGTACTGCATCGGCTACCGTAGGTCCGTGAACTACCCCCTGCCCGGACCGCCACCCAACCCGGCCGACGCCATCGGTGGCGCGCTGGAGAGGCTCGACGGGCTCGAGAACGTTCCCCTCGCCGAGCACGTGGCGCGCTTCGACGCCGTGCACGCGACGCTCACCGACGCGCTGTCGAGCATCGACAAGGTGTGATGCACAGTGCCTCGCAGGGTGCGGCTCGACGCCGAACTCGTGCGCAGGGGGCTCGCCCGGTCCCGTGAGCACGCCAGCCAACTCGTCGCGGACGGCCGCGTCACGGTGCGCGGCACCGTCGCGACCAAGCCCGCGACCGCCGTGGAGACCTCCGACGCGGTCGTCGTCAAGGACCTCGACACCGACCCCCACTGGGCGTCGCGGGGCGCGCACAAGCTGATCGGCGCGCTCGAGGGCTTCCGGATCGACCCGAGCGGCAAGCGCTGTCTCGACGCCGGCGCGTCCACCGGCGGTTTCACCGACGTGCTGCTGCGCGGAGGTGCGCGACAGGTCGTCGCGGCCGACGTCGGCAGGGGTCTGCTCGACTGGAAGCTGCAGACCGACGACCGGGTCGTGGTCAAGGACAAGACCAACGTCCGCACCCTCACTCCCGAGGACATCGGCGGCACGGTTGAACTCGTGGTGGCCGATCTTTCGTTTATCTCGTTGAGGCTTGTGCTTCCCGCACTGGCCGCGTGCCTCGACGAGGAAGGCGATCTGCTGCCGATGGTCAAGCCGCAGTTCGAGGTCGGGAAGGAACGGCTCGGCTCGGGTGGCGTCGTGCGCGACCCGCAGCTCAGGGCCGAGGCCGTCCTCGAGGTGGGCAGGGCAGCGCAGGAGTCGGGACTGGCCGTGCACGGGGTCGTCGCGAGCCCGCTGCCGGGACCGTCCGGCAACGTCGAGTACTTCCTCTGGCTCCGCAAGGGCGACCCGGTCGACCCCGCGGAGATGGTGCGCACCGCCGTCGAAGAAGGGCCCCAATGAGGGAAGTCCTGCTGGTCGTCCACACCGGGCACCAGAGCAACATCGATCTCGCCCGTCAGGTGGCCGGCCGTCTCGCGGTCGGGGGCGTCACGACCAGGGTGCTCGACGACGAGGCGCGTGACCTCGGCCCGTCGTGCTGCACCAAGGTCGTGCCCGCCGACGACCACGCCGCCGAGGGCACCGAGCTGGTGCTCGTCCTCGGCGGCGACGGCACGTTCCTGCGCGGCGCGGAACTCGCGCGCCCGGCGCGGGTGCCGGTGCTGGGCGTCAACCTCGGCCGCGTCGGGTTCCTCGCGGAGGCCGACTCGGACGCGGTGCACGAGGCCGTCGGCCACGTGCTCGAACGCGACTACTTCGTGGAAGAGCGCATGACGCTCGACCTCGTGGCGACGGTCGGCGGCGAGGTCGTCGTCAAGACCTGGGCGCTGAACGAGGTCAGCGTCGAGAAGCTGATCCGCGAACGCATCCTCGAGGTCGTCATCGAGGTCGACGGGCGGCCCGTGTCGGCGTTCGGCTGCGACGGCGTGCTGTGCGCGACGCCGACGGGCTCGACCGCCTACGCGTTCTCCGCCGGCGGACCGGTCGTGTGGCCGGACGTGCAGGCGATCCTGGTGGTGCCGAGCAACGCGCACGCGCTGTTCGCCCGCCCGCTGGTCGTGTCGCCGAAGTCGCACGTGGCGTTTGAGATCGAGTCGACCGGGCACCCGGCGGCGTTGTCCGCGGACGGGCGGCGCACGTTCGAGCTGCCCGCGGGCGCGCGGATCGAGATCGTGGAGGGCGAGATGCCGCTCAGGCTCGTGCGGCTGCGCCAGGCACCGTTCACGGACCGGCTGGTCGAGAAGTTCGACCTGCCGGTGAAGGGATGGCGGGGACCATCGGCAGGCTGATCGCGCCGCTCGGTGCGTCGGCGCTGTCTCGTTGCGGTGCCCGCGAAGAAATGTCGGACTCGACAAGTAAGGTTCGCCCTGTGCTGGCCGAGATGCGCATCAAGGGCCTCGGCGTGATCGACGAGGCCACCCTGGAACTGGACCCCGGATTCACCGTCGTCACCGGTGAGACGGGCGCGGGCAAGACCATGGTCGTGACGGGGTTGCACCTGCTCGGCGGTGGCCGGGCGGAGGCGTCCCGCGTGCGCACCGGAGCGGACAGGGCGGTGGTCGAGGGCCGCTTCCAGGCTCCGGCGGGCAGCCCTGCCGCGAAGGTCGCGGAGGAGGTCGGCGGCGAGGCCGACGAGGACGGGTCGCTGATCGCGATCCGCACCGTCGGTGCCGACGGCCGCTCACGCGCGCACGTCGGCGGTCGCTCCGTGCCGGTCGGCGTGCTGTCCGAGCTGGCGGAGCAGCTGATCGCCGTGCACGGGCAGAACGACCAGCTGCGCCTCATGCGCCCGACCGAGCAGCGCGGTGTGCTGGACCGCTTCGCGGGCGACGACGTGGCGGAGCCGTTGCGCTCCTACCAGTCCGTGCGCGAGGAGTGGCTGCGCGTCTCGACGGAGCTGAAGGAACGCACCGAGCGTTCCCGCGAGCTCGCGCGCGAGGCCGACCTGCTGCGGCACGGCCTGACCGAGATCGACGCGGTCGCCCCGCTGCCGGGCGAGGAGACCGAGCTGCACGACGAGGCCCGCCGCCTCGCCGACGCGGACCAGCTGCGCGAAGCGGCGCAGGGCGCGCAGTACGCGGTGTCCGGTTCGCTGGAGGGCGACCCGGACAACCCCGGTGCGCTCGGCCTGATCTCCGAGGCCGCCCGCCGCCTGTCCACGTCCGAGGACCCGAAGCTGCGCGACATGGAACCGCGCCTGGTCGAGGCCGCGACGCTGCTCGCGGACGTCGGCGCGGAGATCTCCGGCTACCTGGACCACCTCGAGGCCGACCCCGGCCGCCTGGAGCAGGTGCTGCAGCGCCAGGCCGAGCTGAAGGCGCTGACCCGCAAGTACGCGGCGGACGTCGACGGCGTGATCGCCTGGGCCGCGGACGCCCGTTCACGCCTGGAGGGCATGGACACCTCCGAGGAGGCACTGGCGGCACTGGCGCAGCGCCGCGACGCGCTGGCCGTGGAGCTGGCCGGACTGGCCGAACGCGTCACCGCTGCCCGCGTCGAGGCCGCCCTCGAACTGGGCAAGGCCGTCACCGAGGAGCTCGACGGCCTCGCGATGCCGCACGCCTCGGTCGAGCTGGCCGTGCGCCCCCGCCACGCGGAGTCGGGCGACCAGCAGGCCCTGCCGGTCGGCCGCTCGATCCTGCACGCGGGCTCGTCCGGCGTCGACGACGTGGAGCTGCGCCTGATCTCGCACCCCGGTGCACCGGCGCTGCCGGTGCACAAGGGCGCGTCCGGCGGCGAGCTGTCCCGCGTGATGCTGGCGCTGGAAGTGGTGCTGTCGCACTCGGACCCGGTGCCGACCCTCGTCTTCGACGAGGTGGACGCCGGCGTCGGCGGCCGCGCCGCGGTCGAGGTGGGCCGCAGGCTCGCCCGCCTGGCGCGCTCGCACCAGGTCATCGTCGTGACGCACCTGCCGCAGGTGGCGGCGTTCGCGGACCGGCACCTGGTGGTGGACAAGTCCGCCGACGGCACCTTCACCCGCTCCGCCGTGCGCAAGCTCGACGAGACGCAGCGGGTGGTGGAGCTGGCCCGCATGCTCGCCGGCATGGACTCGACCGACACCGGCCGCGCGCACGCCGAGGAGTTGCTGGCGGCGGCGAAGGCGGACAAGTCGGCGACGCCCGTGGTGCGGCGGCGCAAGAAGAAGGCCTGACGCGACAGCCCCGGCCGGGGCTCGGCGCGTGGTGGTGTGGCTGCCTGGCCGGGCGATCGGGCTCGGTCAGCGTGCCGCCGTTGGGCTGGGCGGCGCCGTGGTGGCGTAGCTGTCGAGCCGGGCGACTGGGCTCGGACAGTGCGCTACCGCCTGGAATGCTCGCCCGCGTTGCCGCACGAAGCGGCGCGACGCCTCCGGTGT
>NZ_JBHXCW010000321.1:0-7327 GCF_042725365.1 Lentzea sp. NPDC060358
TCCTCGCGTGCAGCAAGAGCTGAGGCGCGACTCGTGACGGGGCACCCACCGCTGGGAGCTGCGCTCAAAAGCAAAAGCAAAAGCCAAGGGCCTGCCTGCTCGCTGAGAGTCGGCTGAGGGGGTGCGGGCGGTTGTTGCTGGTTGCGGGCATGCTGTGCGTGTGAAGCCTCGAGTGCTGGTCGTGGACGACGAAGTCGGCGTGCGCCGGGCGTTGGAGCGCGGGCTGTCCGCCGAGGGCATGGAGGTTGTGACCGCCTCGGACGGGCCCACTGCGTTGCGGGTGGCGTTGACCGGGGCTTTCGACGTCGTGTTGCTCGACATCATGTTGCCCGGGTTGTCCGGGTACCGGGTTCTGCAGCGGATGCGGGCCGACGGGGTGCGGACGCCCGTGTTGATGGTGTCGGCCAAGGACGGTGAGGTCGACCAGGCCGACGGGCTCGACCTCGGGGCCGACGGGTACCTCGTCAAGCCGTTCAGCTTCGTGGTGCTGGTGGCTCAGGTCCGGGCCCTGTTGCGGCGCGGGGGTGGGGCTCGGCGGCGGTTGACGCTCGGGAGTCTCGTCATCGACCGCGGGTTGCGCGAGGTCAGTTGGGGTGGGCAGGACGTCTCGCTGTCGCCTCGTGAGTACGCGGTGCTCGACGTGCTGGCTTCCCGGGCCGGGTCCGTTGTCACCAAGGACGAGCTGTTGCGGGCTGTCTGGGGGGACGAGCAGGCCGCCACGCGCAACGCCGTCGAGGTGTACGTGGGGTATCTGCGGCGGAAGCTGGAGGCCGTGGGGGCCGGTGAGGTCGTGCGGACCATTCGGGGGCACGGGTACATCGCGTCCACTCCGGACCTCGACAACGCGCTGGGGAACAGGTGAACCCTCGCCGTTGGTGGCTGCGGCGGACGCTCCGGTTCCGGATCACCGTCGTCGCCACCGGGGTGGCGTTGTTGTGCCTGGTGGCGTTCACCGGGCTGGCGCCCGCGCTGATCGGGCTGATCCAGATCTCCGCCGTGGACCAGGAGCTCGACAAGTCGCCGCCGCGGGTGCTCGACGTGTCCGGGGTGCCGGTGGACGGGCTGCCGCCGCTGTCGCTGACTGCGCAGGACATCCGGACGTTGAAGTCCGGCGAGCCCGTGCTGCGGATGGAGGGGGCGTCGGCGTACCGGTTCCGGGGGCGGGTGGTGTTCACGGCGGACGGGTCGCCCCGGCTCGAGGTCTACGGCAGCACGTTGCTCGGGTACGAGAACGCCAACAGCCTCGGCACGCGGTGGCTCGCCCTGGCCGCCGTGCTGGTGGCCGGGTTCGTCGGCATCGCCACGTGGTTCTCCGTGCGGTCGTCGTTGCGGCCGGTCGAACGGATGCGGGTCGCGGCGGGGGAGCTGCCGCACGGGGAGCGGCTGCCGGTGCCGCCCTCGCGGGACGAGCTGCAGGCGTTGGCGGAGGCGTTGAACGCGTTGCTGGCTCGGCGGGACGAGGCGTCCGACCGGTTGCGGCGGTTCACCGGTGACGCGGCGCACGAGCTGCGGTCGCCGGTCGCCTCGGTGCGGGCGCAGGCCGAGGTCGCGGTGGCCCACCCCGACCCGGACTTCTCCATCGAGGTGCTGGAGTCGGTGGTCGAGGAGTCGATCCGGCTCAGCGCGCTCGTGGACTCGTTGCTGATCCTGGCCAGGGCGGACACGGCGGCGCCGCCGCGCGCCGAAGCCGTCGACCTCGTGCTGGGGGCCGAGGCCGCGATCTCGCGGCTGGACACGGAGCTGCTGGTCCGGCTCAACGCGCCGCCGTCGGCCTGTCTCGTGTCGGCGACGCGGTCCGAGGTCGAGCTGGTGCTGGACAACCTCCTGCGCAACGCGGCGCGGTACGCGTTCTCGACGATCACGCTGACGCTCGTGCCGGTCGGGCGGGACGTGCGGCTGCTCGTGGACGACGACGGGCACGGCATTCCCGCGGAGCACCGGACCAAGGTGTTCGACCGGTTCTACCGGGTGGAGGAGGACCGCGGGCGGCGGTCCGGCGGGTTCGGGCTCGGGCTCGCGCTGGTGGCGCACCTCGTGCGGCGGCGCGGGGGATCGGTGCTGGCCGCCGAGTCGCCTGCCGGTGGTGCGCGTTTGGAGATCCGCTGGCCGTCCTGGTAGTCAACTCCGGTGCCAGAGTTGCGAGCGTCGGCACTGGTCGACGCGCCTGTTGCGGCTGTCGCCGGTGCCCTGCTGGACACCGCGCTGATCAGCGGGTTCGGCGTGCAGGTCCCGGGACCGCTGCTGTGCCTGGGAGACGTGCTCACCGGGCCGTTCGGCGTGCGGATGACGGTGACGCGGGCCGACCTGTCCGGTGTGTCGGCCGCCGGCGACTTCCTGGAGCTGCACACGGATCTCGTCGTCACCGGTGCCGGGACGCTGGTGGTCGACCGGGTCGGCTGGAAGTCCGTGCGCGGCGTGGCCGGACGGTTCGCGGACGCCACCGTCGCGCGCGGGATCGCCCTGCGGGTGCTGCGGAAGCGCTCGGCACTGCTCGCGGCGCGGTGTGCGGAGCTGCGCGAGGCGCGCGTCGTCGTCGGGGCCGCGATCGTCCGGGATGGACGGTTGCTCGCACAGCAGCGGTCGTTCCCGGAAAGCCATGCGGGGCGGTGGGAACTGCCCGGCGGACGGGTCGAGACCGGGGAGAAGCCGGAGGACGCGCTGGTCCGCGAGTGCGTCGAGGAGCTCGGGGTGACGGTGGCCGTGGGCGCGCAGGTCGGGCCGGACGTGCCGCTGCGCCGCGATCTCGTGCTGCGGATCTTCGCGGCCGAGCTCGCCGGCGGTGAGCCGGAAGCGTTGGAGCACAACGCCGTCCGGTGGTGCACCGCCGACGAGCTCGCCGGCGTGGACTGGCTGCCCGCGGACCGGGTGCTGGTGCCGGCCCTTCAGCAGCTCCTCAACTGAGCCCGGACAGGCGCAGCGCCGCGTTCAGCCGGTGCTGCGCCCGCTCGCGGGCCCGTTCCGCACCGGCCTGCCGGATGCGGTCCAGCTCCGCCGGGTCGCCGAGGAGCTCCAGCGTGCGGTCGCGGACCGGCCGCAGCTCCTCGATCACCGCCTCCGCCACCACGTCCTTGAGGTCGGCGAACCTGTTCGTGTAGTCCGCGGGCTCCTCGCCGGTGCAGGAGGCGAGGACCTCGGTCAGGTTCGCGATGCCCTCGGCCGACGAGACGGCCCGCTTCACCTTGCGCCGCACCAGGTCCGGCTCGTCGAGCACGAACACGACCCCCGCCGAGTTCTGCGCGGACTTGTCCATCTTGCGCGCCGGGTCCGAGAGGTCCTTGATGCGCGCGCCCACCTTCGGCACCACGGCCGCCGGCACGATGAACGCCTCGCCGTAGGCGTGGTTGAACCTGCGGGCCAGCGCACGGGCCAGTTCGACGTGCTGGAGCTGGTCCTCGCCCACCGGCACCTCCGACGTGCCCTGCAGCAGGATGTCCGCCGCCATCAGCACCGGGTAGGTGAGCAGGCTCAGCCGCACGGACTCGCGCCCGAGCGACTTCTCCTTGAACTGGATCATGCGCGCGGCCTCGCCGTAGGTGCAGGTGCACTCCAGAACCCAGTTGAGCGCTCCCAGCTCCCGGACGAGGTCGCTCTGCACGCACACGCTGGCGGGGTCGATGCCGGACGCCACGAGCACCGCGAGCTGCTCGCGCGTCATGGCTCGCAGCCGTTGCGGGTTGTGCGACGACGTCATCGCGTGCAGGTCGCTGATGAAGTACACGTCGTCCTGCGTGCCCTCCCGTGCCCACGTCCGCAGGGCGCCGAGGTAGTTGCCCAGGTGGACCTGGCCGGAGGGGGTGATGGCCGAGAGCCGGATCATGGTTGGTCCCTTCGTGGGGGACCGCCCGGACGAAACGCACGAAAGGGCCGCCCGTCCCGGGCGGCCCTTGTTCGCGTCAGTGGTGACTTGCGCGCACAGCTACTCCGGCCGCCTGAAAGCGGCCCACCAGCAGGAGTTCATCGTGCGCACGTCGGCCAGTATAGGTCTACCGTCAATGCATGTTCATCGTGCTGCTGAAGTACGCCGCGCCATTGGAACAGATCGACTACGCCCTCCCCGACCACCGCGAGTGGGTCGAGAAGCAGTACGAGCGAGGCCTGTTCCTCGCCTCGGGGCGCCAGGTGCCGAGGACGGGCGGCGTGATCATCACGCGGCCCATGCCCCGGGGCAAGCTCGAGGCGCTGCTCGCCACGGACCCGTGGGCCGAGCAGAAGCTCGTGAAGTACGAGATCTGCGAGTTCGAGGCGACCCGCACGGCGCCGGAACTGCTGAAGCTGAACGAGGCCGTGCTCCAGTCCTGAGGCCTCATCGCGAGCCACTCGATCGCCGCCAGGGGGCGCTTGCCCGCTCGAGACGAGCGTGTCCGGGGTGATCGGGTCGTTGCCGTACGCCCGGCCGGTGCGGTCGGCCATGAGCGCGGTCGTGATGGCGAGCCGCGCGCCGTCCGGCGGGCGGAACGTCCGGTTCGCCGTCGCGTACCCGGCGGTGGACGGCGGGGAGGCCGCGCGGTCGGCGGTGATCAGGTGGGTGTGCGGGTTGCCGAGAGCCGCGGATCGCGTCGTGAGCGGTCCCGGCGGCGTGAGCTTGCGCACGCAGCGCGGCCCAGTCGGCCCCGGCGCTCTCGATCGAGTGACGCTGGAGGAGGTCGAGCGCCGTGTCGGCGTACGCGCGGTCCTCGGGTCTCAAGCGGCCTTCTTCAGCGCCTTCTTGGCGGCCTTCGCGGCCTTCTTCGCCGCCTTCTGCCTGGCCTTGTCGCGCTCCTCGAGCAGGAACGGAACCGGGCAGCGCTTGCACCTGGGTTTCGACCGGCAGCACTTCTTCTTGAGCTTCTTGCCCACTGGATGAACTCCACTCCGCCGCGTATCACCAGAGTAGGTGAGGCTCACTTCACTGGCACTCTTGTGTGGTAATGGCGACGCAGCCGGTAGTATCGATCGCGGCCCTGCGCATCGAAGTGTCCGGCGCGAGCCCCTCCAACGCCTTCGAAGCTCTAGGAGTTCTGCGTGCCCACGGCCACCGCGTCTGCCCTTCAGACGCGAACTGACCTGCGAAATGTTGCGATCGTCGCGCACGTCGACCACGGCAAGACCACCCTGGTCGACGCCATGCTGCGCCAGTCCGGCGCCTTCTCCGCGCGTGCCGAGCTCGTCGACCGGGTCATGGACTCCGGCGAGCTCGAGCGTGAGAAGGGCATCACGATCCTCGCCAAGAACACGGCGGTGCGCCGCCACACGCCGGACGGCGACGTGATCATCAACGTCGTCGACACCCCCGGCCACGCCGACTTCGGCGGTGAGGTCGAGCGCGCGCTGTCCATGGTCGACGGCGTCGTCCTGCTCGTCGACGCGTCCGAGGGCCCGCTGCCCCAGACGCGCTTCGTGCTCCGCAAGACCCTGGCCGCCGGCCTGCCGGTGATCCTGCTGGTCAACAAGGTCGACCGCCCCGACGCCCGGATCTCCGAGGTCGTCGAAGAGGCCCACGACCTGCTGCTCGACCTCGCGACCGAGGTGGGCGCCGACGAGTCCGTGCTGGACCTGCCGGTCGTCTACGCCTCCGCGCGCGCCGGTCGCGCCTCGCTCACCCAGCCCGAGGACGGCGGCCTGCCGGACGAGGAGAACCTGGACACGCTGTTCCAGGTGCTGCTCGACCACATCCCCGCCCCGCACGTCGACGTCGACGGCCCGCTGCAGGCGCTCGTCACGAACCTCGACGCCTCGACCTTCCTCGGCCGCATCGCGCTGTGCCGCATCCACCGCGGCACGCTGCGCAAGGGTGAGACCGTGGCCTGGTGCCGCGAGGACGGCGAGCCGCAGAAGGTCCGCATCACCGAACTCCTCATCACCGAGGCCCTCGACCGCATTCCCGCCGAGGTCGCCCGCGCGGGTGACCTGGTCGCCATCGCCGGCATCGCGGACATCACCATCGGTGACACGCTGGCCGACGCCGAGACCCCCGAGGCGCTGCCCCGGATCACGGTCGACCAGCCGGCCATCTCGATGACCGTCGGTGTGAACACCTCGCCCCTGGCGGGCCGCAACGGTGGCACCAAGCTCACCGCCCGCGTCCTCAAGGCCCGTCTCGACGCCGAGCTCGTCGGCAACGTGTCGGTGAAGGTCCTGCCGACCGAGCGCCCCGACACCTGGGAGGTGCAGGGCCGCGGCGAGCTGGCGCTGGCCATCCTGGTCGAGCAGATGCGCCGCGAGGGCTTCGAGCTGACCGTGGGCAAGCCCCAGGTCGTCACGCACACCGTCGACGGCAAGGTCCACGAGCCGTTCGAGCGCCTGTCCGTCGACTGCCCCGAGGAGCACCTCGGCGCCGTCACGCAGCTGCTGGCCAACCGCAAGGGCCGCATGGAGAACATGTCGGGCCACGGCACCGGCCGCATCAAGCTCGACTACGTGGTCCCGTCGCGAGGCCTGATCGGCTTCCGCACGGAGTTCCTCACCGAGACCCGCGGCACCGGCATCGCCAACGCCGTCTCCGAGGGCTACGGCCCGTGGGCGGGCGAGATCCGCACCCGCCACAACGGCTCCCTGGTCGCCGACCGCACCGGCTCCATCACCGCCTACGCGATGATCCAGCTGGCCGACCGCGGCACGTTCTTCGTCGAGCCGGGCGCCGACGCGTACGAGGGCATGGTCGTGGGCGAGAACCCGCGCGCCGAGGACCTCGACGTCAACATCACCCGCGAGAAGAAGCTCACGAACATGCGCTCCTCCACGGCCGACGTGATGGAGACCCTGGCCCGCCCCCGCAAGCTCTCGCTGGAGGAGGCGCTGGAGTTCTGCGCCTCCGACGAGTGCGTGGAGGTGGCCCCGGACGTCATCCGCGTCCGCAAGGTGACGCTGGACGCCAACCTGCGCGGCCGCGAGCGCTCGCGCATGAAGCAGCGCGGCTGACCTCACGCGACGCCTGAGAAGGGCGGCTGGGCCAACGGCCCGGCCGCCCTTCGTCGTCTCCGGGGTGAGTCGGCGCACGGTGGGCGAGCGAACAGGGGGCTGGGGAGGGCGCGGAGGCCTGAGGACGGGGCAGACGGGGTGCGCGCGGTGAGCGAGCGGCCGGGGTGCCGGGGTGCCGGGGAGGGTGCGGAAGCCTGGGAGGAGCTGCCAGGTGTGCGACACGATGAGGCCAGGGCCAGGGCGCGGTACGGGCGTGGCAGTTGCGCGGCGAAGCCAGCGCCCAAGCGACGCCGAAGGCGAGCCGACCCAACCCACGCACTTCCAAGCGACGCCGAAGGCGAGCCGTCACCCCTAACGCCGATTAGAGCCGGTGAACCCACCCGTGTTTCGGCGATTGGGGCTTGACTTCGGGTGCGAGGTGCTACCCCTA
>NZ_JBHXCW010000322.1:0-7261 GCF_042725365.1 Lentzea sp. NPDC060358
GGACCACCCCACCCGAACCGCACCACCCACGCAACGCAACGCCGCCCAACGAAACAGGCGTGCCATCAACCCACGAACGGCGCTGGCCGGTCTTTGATCAGCTGGCGGGGTCCGGGGCGGAGCCCCGAGCAGGAAACAGGAACCCGCCCGCCAAACGCAACCACGCAACCACGCCGCCAACCCACCACCCGCCTAAAAACCCTTCCCGTGCAAGTCGATCGGCAACTCGAGCAACCGGTGGTTCATGTCAGCCGGCTGCCACCGCAACTCCTCCTCCGGCACCGCCAGCCGAGCCGCCGGAAAACGACGGGTCAGCTCCCTCAACGCCGTGACGAGCTCAATACGAGCCAACGGCGCACCCAAGCACCGGTGAATGCCGTGGCCGAACGCCAGATGCTCACCACCCCGCCCGAAGTCGAGCTCGTCCGGCGAGGAGAACACCGCCTCGTCCCGGTTGGCCGACGTGATCGACACGAACACCGCGTCCCCGCGGGGGATCGTGACACCGCCGATCTCCACGTCCTCCACGGTGATCCGCGGCAGGCCGGACGTGTCGTTGGTGGGCAGGTTGACCCAGCGCAGCAGCTCCTCGACGGCGGCGGGCACCTCCTCCGGGTGCTCCCCCAGCCGGACCCAGGTGTCGCGTTCCTCCACCAGCAGCGTGACGACCGAGCTGGCCAGCTGGCAGGCCGTCGAATCGCCGCCCGCGCCCAGCAGGGTGTAGCCGAGGCCGATCAGCTCGCCGACGTCGAGGCGGTCCTCGCCGATCCGGGCGCGCACCAGGGCGGACAGCACGTCGTCGCCGGGGTCCGCGGTCTTGCCCGTCACCAGGCCGGCCATGTACTCGCCGAGCTGCTCGCGGGCGGCGATCGCCTCGTCCTGCGGGCCGTCCACGGCGGCGAACCGGCGGATCCAGACGCTGAAGCGCTCCTGGTCCTGCGACGGCACGCCGAGCAGCTCGGCGATGACCGTCAGGGCCAGCGGGAAGGTGAAGCGGCCCAGCAGGTCCACCGGTGCGGTGACCGCGTCGGCGTCCGCCCGGTCGAGCAACTCGCCGACCAGCTGGGCGACCCGCGGACGCATGCCCTCGATCCGCTCGACCGAGAACGCCTGGGCGACCAGGGTCCGCAGGCGGGTGTGGTCGGGCGGGTCCAGCGAGATGATCATGCCGGGCGGCGCCTGGAACAGGCCCGGGAACCGCGGCGCGTCCGGCGCGTAGGAGGCGGCCCTGCTGAACCGCTCGTCGTTCAGCACGGCGCGGACGTCGTCGTACCGGGTCACGAGCCACGCGTGCCCTCCACCGGTCGCGGGCACCCGCACGACGGGCTGCTCGGCGCGGAACCGGGCGAAGTGCGGGGCCGGACCCCGGTAGGTCGATCCGGGCAGGGGGAATTCGTCTCCGGTGGCCACGGTCTCTCCTCGGCGCGACGACAGGGTTCCCCCGCACGCTAGGAGCAACGGCCTGAAGCCAGGTCCAGCGCCGTTCGAGAACGCGGCCCGTGGTCGAGCCGATGCCGAGATCCCGCCGCCATGCTGGCCGCCGACGAGCCGCACCAAGCGGTCCGACACGGACGAGGGGGTCCACGTGTACGACGTCATCGTGGTGGGCGCGAGAGTCGCGGGAGCCGCCACCGCGCTGCAGTTCGCCCGGGCGGGCCACCGGGTCCTGATGGTGGACCGGGCGCGGTTCCCCAGCGACAAGCTGTCCACTTTGTACATCCACCAGCCCGGCGTGGACCGGCTCGCCCGCTGGGGCGTGCTCGACGCCGTCGTGGCCACCGGCTGCCCCGCTCTGGACAGAGCGGTGTACCAGGTCGCGGACGTCCGGCTGGCCGGATGCTCGCTGCCGGCGGGCGATCAGCGCACGGCCTACGCGCCCCGGCGCCACCTGCTCGACAAGATCCTGATCGACGCGGCCGTCGCGGCGGGGGTGGAGTTCCGGGAGGGCACGTCGGTGGCCGGTGCGGCCTTCGACGGCGACCGGGCCGTCGGCGTCGAGTTCCGTGCGGAACGCGCCGGACGCACCGAGGAACGCGCGCACCTCGTCGTCGGAGCGGACGGCATGCGGTCCACCATGGCCAAGAAGCTCGGCGCGGAGGTCGTCGTCCAGGACCCGCTGAAGACCTGCGCCTACTACAGCTACTGGGCCGGGCTGCCCGCGGACTTCGAGCTCTACGAACGACCCGGCAACTGGATCGGTGTGGTGCCGACCAACGACGCGACGCTCATCGCCTCCTACTCGCCGCAGGCAGGCTTCGACGCCGTGCGCGCCGATCCGCGGGCGCACTACCTGGAGAGCATCCGCACGACCGCGCCCTCCCTGTACGAACGGGCGATGGCGGCCGAGCAGGTCGACCGCATGCACGGCAGCGGCGACCAGCAGAACTTCTTCCGCCAGGCGTCCGGTCCCGGCTGGGCCCTCGTCGGCGATGCCGCGCACCACAAGGACTCCATCACCGCGCGCGGCATCAACGACGCCTTCTGGCAGGCGGAGCTGCTCACCACGGCGGTGGCCGACGTGCTGCACGACCCGGTGGCGCTGGACAAGCGGCTGGCGGCGTACGCCGACGACCTCGTGGACGGGCTGTTCGAGTGCTACCGCAACACCCTGGTGGTCGGGCAGCTCGAGGTGACCGGCCACAAGCTCGCGATGCTGCGCGCGGTGGCGAACTCCTCCCGGCTCACCGACCGGTACTTCGCCACCGCGTCGGGCGTGCTGACCATCGAGGAATTCCACGACGACGAGCTCGAAACGGCATTGTCCGGCTGACCGGTTCCGCCTCACTGCGAGCGGTGTTCGACCCGCGCGCGGAAAGGTGTCACCACACCGAAAATTCGCGTCGACACCCTTCCGGAGAGGTCGCTGACCGTGCGAGAAGAACAGCTGAGCACATTGTTCGCGGAGGTCCTGGGGGTACCGGACATCGCTCCGGACGACAGCTTCTTCGACCTGGGAGGGCACTCCCTGCTGGCGTCCAAGCTGGTCCGCCGCATCCACGCCCAGTTCGGCGTGAAAGTCACCTTGCGCCGCTTCTACGAGGCGCCGACCGTCTCCGCCGTTCTGCGAGAACTGGATCGACTGAGCGCCTGACCCGTTCGAGGGGGAATATCGCAATGCGTTGGGACAACCTGTACCTGGCCGGTATCGGCACATATCTGCCGGACGGCGTGGAAACCGTCGACGAGGCGATCGCCGCCGGGCGGTACACCGAGCAGAAGAAAGCCATGAACGGCTACCGCGCCGCCCGCGTGGCCGCGCCCGGCGAGACGGGACCGGTGATGGCGGCCGTCGCGGGCAGGGAGGCGGTGGCGCGCTCCGGGCTCGCGCACGACGAGTTCGCGATCCTCGTGCACAGCTACGTGGGCCACCAGGGCCTCGACCTGTGGACGCCGGCCAGCTTCGTGCAGCAGCAGACCATCGGCGGCAGCGCGCCCGCGTACGAGGTCCGGCAGGGCTGCAACGCGTTCCTCGGCGGCATGGAGCTCGCCGCCTCCTACCTGCACGCCCGGCCGGACGCCGGCGCCGCGCTGGTCACCGGCGGCGACGCGTTCCAGCTGCCGTTCATCGACCGGTGGAACTCGCACGAGCAGAACGTCGACAGCGACGGCGCCGGTGCGGTCGTGCTCTCCACGCGGTCCGGCTTCGCGCGGATCCGCTCGATGTTCTCCTACGGCGACCCGTCGCTCGAGCCGCTCGGCCGGTGCCGCGCCGAGTTCAGCACGGCGCCGTTCCCGGACGGCAAGACGCTGCAGCTCGACCGCAGCATGCAGGACTACATGCACAACAAGGACATCGACCTGGACGAGATCGTCGAGCGGATCTCCGGTGGCGTCCAGCACTCGGTGAAGCAGGCGCTGCACGAGGCGGAGATCGAGCTCGGGGACGTCTCGTTCTTCCTGCACCAGCAGCTCGCCGAGACCATCGCGGTGCACGGCCTCTACAACCTGCTGGGCGTCGACCGGGCCAAGACCGCCTACGACTGGGGCAAGGACATCGGCATGGTCGGCACGGTCGACGTGGTGCTCGGGCTCGACCACGTCCTCACCGAACGGCAGCCGAAGCCCGGCGACTTCGTCCTCCTGCAGTGCGCGGGTGGCGGGTACGTGTGGACCGCGGCGGTGGTCGAGATCCTCGAGACGCCGCACTGGGCCCGGGCCTGACACACCGTCCCACGAGGACGCGCGAGGTGGGCTTCCCCGCGGGGAAGCCCACCTTCTTCGTTGCGGGGCCTAGACGTACAGGGACCGCGAGGACCAGTCCGGTTCGGGCAGCGCCTTGCGGTCCACCTTGCCGTTCACCGTGATCGGCAACTCCGCCAGCGCCACGAACCCGGCCGGCACCATGTGCTCCGGCAGGTGGGCGCGCAGGTGGGCGCGCAGGGACTGCCGGTCGAAGTCCTCCCCCGCGCTCACGACCCACGCCACGAGCCGCCGGTCGCCGTCGTGGTGCTCCCGGACCCCCACGGCCCCCTCCCGCACCTGGGGGTGCTCGGCCAGCACGTTCTCGACCTCGCCCGGCTCGATCCGGAACCCGCGCAGCTTGACCTGGTCGTCCATCCTGCCGAGGAACTCGACCACGCCGTCGGGCCGGCGGACCACGCGGTCGCCGCTGCGGTAGAACCGGCCGGTCACGCCGTCGAAGGTCCGTTCGGCGAACGCCCGCCCGGTGAGCTCCGGCTGCCGCCAGTAGCCGCGGGACACCCCGGCTCCGCCGATCAGCAGCTCTCCCGGCGTGCCGGGGGGCACGGGGTTCCCCTCGCCGTCGACCACCCGCACGTCCACGTTCTGCAGCGGCCTGCCGATCGGCACCGAGCCGCTCAGCTCCTCGCCGGGCGCGATGTCGTGGCACAGCGCGAAAGTGGTGGTCTCGGTGGGGCCGTACCCGTTGACGATCCGCAGGTGCGGGTAGGTCTCGCGGAGCAGCCGCACGTGCGGCACGGACAGGACGTCGCCGCCGGCCAGCGCGGTGCGCAGCCCGGCGAACGCCTCGACGTCCACGTCGACCTGGCGGTGGAAGAGTGCCGCGGTCAGCCACAGGACCGTGACCCCGTTGTCGCGCAGGAGGTCGCCCAGCTCGTCGGCGTGCACCACGCCGGGCGGCGCCAGCACCAGCCGCGCGCCGTTCAGCAGCGCGCCCCAGATCTCGAACGTCGCGGCGTCGAAGGCCACCGGTGCCAGCTGCAGGATCCGGTCGTCCGCGGTGAGGTCCACGAAGTTGGGGCGGCTCACCAGGTTCGTGACGTTGCGGTGCTCCACCATCACGGACTTGGGCCTGCCGGTGGACCCCGAGGTGTACATGAGGTAGGCGAGGTCGTCCGGCTCGGCGGATGTGACGAACGGCGCCACGGGCCCGTCCGGCCGGGGCGGCACCTCCAGCACCGCGACGCCGGCGAAGACCTCCGCGCGGTCCGGTGTGGACAGTGCGGCGGCCGCGGCGCAGTCCGCCAGCATCATCGCCGTCCGGCCACCGGGGTCGGCCCGGTCGACCGGCACGTAGGCCGCTCCCGCCTTGAGCACGCCGAGCAACGCCACCACCAGCTCGAGCGAACGGGGCAGGGAGACGACCACCCGGTCGCCCGGCGCCACCCCCGCCGCCGCCAGCCGCCACGCCAGCGCGTCCGACCAGCAGTCGAGCTCCTCGTAGGTGACCGAGTCCCCCTCGGCCGACACCGCGACCGACCGGGGCGTCCTCGCCACCTGGTCGCGGAACGCCTGCGTCACCGATCTCGTCGTCATCCCCGCCTCCTCGTCGGGTCCAGCATCGGGCACCGGGCTCGACGTCAGGTCGAGACGGCGCTTCCAGGAGATCCCGAGCAGGGGCCGCGACCATGACGGTGGATGAGCAGTGTCTTCACGAAGGAGGGGGAAGTTGAGCACCTCGTCAGACCAGACGGCCGAACTCGGTCATTTCTCCGATGTGGACTCGAGCGCGGGCGCCGCGAAGCTGGTGGCGTTCATCGAGCACGCCGAGAACATGGCCCCGATTCCCGCCCTGCGCGAGCGGTCCTACGACCTGCTCGACGTCCGGCCCGGCGACCGGGTCGTCGACGTCGGCTGCGGGGCGGGCATCTCGGTCGCGGAGCTCGCCAAGCTCGGCACCGAGGTGACCGGGGTCGACACCAGCGAGGGCATGATCGACGTCGCCCGGCAGCGCTTCCCGGACTGCGACTACCGCGTCGCCGGCGCGGAGGAGATCCCGCTGCCCGACGCCAGTGCGGACGGCTACCGCGCCGAGCGGGTGTACCAGCACCTCGCCGACTCGCAGGTCGCGATCACGGAGGCCCGCCGGGTCCTCAAGACGGGCGGCCGGATCGTACTGATCGACATCGACGCCGACGGCTGGTGCGTCGACTCCGACGACAAGGAGCTGACGCGGACGCTGCTGCAGGCGTTCGCGGACACGATCAGCAACCCGTGGAGCGGGCGCAAGCTGCGCGGCCTGTTGCTGGACAACGGTTTCACCGGTGTCCGGGCGGAGGCGTTCACCTGTGTCTACACCAGGTACGACGACTGCGTGCACGTGCTGGAGAGCATCGCGAAGGCGGGCGTGACGGCCGGCGTGGCGAGCCGGGAGCAGGCCGACGGCTGGCTGGCCGAGCAGCGCGAACGGGCCGAGAGCGACCGCACGTTCGTGCACGGGCCGTTGCTGGTGGCCGCGGGAGTCAAGACCGCGTAACCCGCACCGCGCAAGGACAGTGGCCATCCGCTCGCCGCGGGTGGCCACTTCGCGTTTCCACGATCGAACGAATTCCACCCGAAGGAGTCCTCCTGTGACCACGTCTCGTGAATCCCGTCGCACACGCACCGCGCTGACCGCTTGCCTGCTCGCGCTCCCCGTCGTCGCCGCCGGGCCGGCCGGCGCCACCGACGAGGCCGGCCTCGTCGGCAGGTGGGACGTCATGGTGACCGTCCACAACGGCGAACCACCGCAGCGCGGTCCCATGCTCTGCGACTTCACGCCCGACCACCTGTTGCACTGCACCACCAAGCCCGGTGGCCCTCCGCAGAACGGCACCGGCATCTGGACCCGGACCGGCAGCGGCGCGTTCAGCTTCTGGATCACCCATCCCGAGACGAACGGGGCGGTCAACGCGTCCCACCTCGGCAGGGTCGGCCGCACGCACTTCACCACCCGGGCCTCCGCCTACGTCTGCTCACCCGACGGCACACCGGTGATCGGGCCGGTCCTGGTGGAGACCGAGGCCCAGCGCATCTAGCAGCGGACACGGGAACGCCCCGGGTGGTGAACCCACCCGGGGCG
>NZ_JBHXCW010000323.1:0-7255 GCF_042725365.1 Lentzea sp. NPDC060358
GGGTTACGGGCCGGCTGCCGCGGACATCGGGGCGGTCGCTCACCGGGGAGCGTCCACTTTCGTCAGGGCGTGAGGACCGCGCGGCCCCGCACCCCGCCGGTGTCCAGGTCGCCGAGGGCGTCCTGAAACCTGTCCAGCGGGCACTTCTGCGGACGACGTGGTGGTCGCCCGCCCGCCGCGCCAGGGCCACACCGTCGCGAGTGACCCCTCCCTCTCCGGCGAAATCAATGGTGGTTTCGATACCGTGACCGTGAGTTAGATCGAGAACCGATGAAATGTGCGAACCGTCGGCGACGACGCCGTGGTCGGCGCCGATTGAAGTGGCCGGTTCCACCGCGTCAGGATTGCGGTCGACGACAATGGCCTCGGCGGCGGTGAGGGCTTTCAGCACCTGCACCCCGATGTGACCCGGGCCACCGGCGCCGATCACGCACCGGTGCACGATGACCTTGTCGCCCACCCCGACGTTGGTGACGGCCGGTCCTGCGGCGTGCACCCGGCCCGCGTTCTCGTGGCGGATCGTGCACGGCAGGGCCACACCGGACTTCTCGGCCCACTGGCCCTCGAGGACGTACAGGTCCGTCCTGCGCCGCCGACGCTGGGCATCGGCCGCGCGACGATCTACCGCAAGATGGCGCGGTACGGCATCAAGCTGCGCTCGTGACGGCGTTGGCGATCCTGAGCGTCATCTGCTGCTGCGCGTCGTCACGAGCCGTGGGCGTGAACGAGTAGGCGATGCGCCGCTGCTGGTCCCGCGTCGAGAACAACCCGGCGTTGTACCCGTACTGCTCCCCCGTCTTGCCCCAGACCGTGACCCCGTTGAGCGTGAACGTCTGCAACCCGACGGCGTACGCGGCGGGCCGTCCGTCCACCATGGACACGTCAGGTAGCGTGAACATCTTGTCCAGCAGTCGTTGCGGCACGAGCCGACCGCCGAAAAGCGCCTCGGTGAACCTGCCGAGGTCTTCCGTCGTGGACACCATGTCGCCCTCGCCGTAAGAGCGCGAGGTGTCGATGTCGCTGACGTCCACCAGCCCCTGCCCCGGCACGTCGAGGTACCCGTGCACGTGCGCCCCGCGGATCGCGGTCTCGTGGCGGCCGGGCACGTAGGTCCTGGTGAGGTGCAGGGGGCGCAGGATGCGCCTCTCGACCTCCCGGCCGTACTCGTGCCCGGTGACCTGCTCGATGATCATCGCGGCCAGCACGTAGTTGATGCCGCGGTACTCCTGCTGCGTGCCGGGCGTGAACTTGGCCTTGGTGTCGGGGATGTGCCGGGCCCGCTCACCCGGCCCCCACCGGTCGTACCGGTGCTCGAGGACCTTCGCGGGCGTGCTGAGGTCCGGCATGCCGACCTCGAACGGGATGCCGCTGGTGTGGGTGAGCAGCTGCTCGACGGTGACCGGCTCGAGGCTGGGCGGCAGCACGCCGGGCAGGTAGTGCTGGACGGTCTGGTTCAGGTCGATCCGGCGTTCCGCGGCCAGCTGCAGGGCCGTCGTGGCCACGAAGACCTTGGTGACGCTGCCGATCCGGAACCTGTCGTCCGGCCGGATCGGCCTCGTCAGGTCGGCGGTGCCGGCCGTGCCGTACCACGCGCCCGCCGTGCCGGAGACCCTGAGCTGGGCCGACGTGGCCGACGGGTGGTCGAGGTCGCTGATGGCCGCCTGCAGGGCCTGGGGGTTGAGCGCGGGTAAGGGGGTCGTGGCGATCACGGCTGCTACCAGGAGAGTTCTCATGATCGCCACGGTCCCGCTCGCGCAGGGGCTGGACCATGCGGTCAGCCCCCGCGGCCGGGGTGGGGCCAGCCCTACGCCAAGGGATAGGTGTCGGCGTAGTTCACCGTGCACACGAGGGCGTCGCGGCGGCACTCGCCGTCCACCGCCTCGAGTTCGGTGACGCTGTGCAGGAAGTCGGCGTCCTTGAAGACGATGAGGTCGCCCGGCTCGAGCGTGCCTTGGTAGACGACCGCGCCGGAACTGTCGTGGAGCATGGTCTCGCCGCCGCTGCAGTTCTTGTCGACGACGTAGACGATGATGTACTGCTCGCCATCGCGGTGGGGCCGGGTCACGACCTTGGACCGCGTGCGGAAGAGGTTGACGCCGAACGTTCCCCTGGCCTGGTGGTCCCGTTCGGGAACAGCGGCGAGGATCGCCTTCACCCACTCGACGAAGTGCTCGTCGCCGGCGAGCTCGGTGCGCTCGAACTCGCGCCGGCCGGCGTGCTCACCCCGCCCCTCGATGCCGATGTCGTGATGGCCCTGGACGTCGATCCGGCCGTCGACGCGGTCGTACCGCAGCACGTCACGCGCGCGGAGCCGGTCCGCCGGTACGTCGCCCGGGTAGCTGCGGAGGTGTTCGGAGGTGAAGTACGTCTGGTGGAACTTGGTGCGAAACACCTCGACCATGCCGAGCTCGCGGTCGTTCGTCACGACGAAGCCCTCGGCCGAGAGCTTGTCGCGCACAGCGGTATTCGGTTGAGTCATGCGGACATCCATCAGTGTGTTGGGTCGGGGAATGGGTCACCCCACGAAGGCCGTGTCCCTGATCGACTCGATGAGCCGCCGTGTCTCATCGGCATCAAGTGAGCTCCGCATCAGTTCCTCGTGGTGTGCGCGGTAGTTGGCAACTTGTTCGACGGTCTCAATCGAACCGAAGCCGGCATGTGTTTCAACCTGGACGACGTCTCCCTCGGAGTCGCCGAACTCGAAGTAGGCCCACATGCAGGTGCTCGCATACGGTGGAGTGGTGGTGAAAGGCAGAACTCTAAGTTCTACGTTCGACAAACTGGATCGCTCGATCAGGTGATTGAGTTGATCGCGCATGATCGCCGCACTGCCCACCATCTGCCGAATGCTCGACTCGTGCGTCACGGCCACGAGCTTGAGCTTGTCCATGCCATCGCGGTATTCCAGGGCATGACGTCGCTTGGCCCGCACCTCGAGGAGCTTCTCCAGCGCCTCCTGGCTGTGCCAGGGCTCCATCCGCTCGTACAGGGCACGGGTGTAGGCCGGCACCTGCAGCAGCACGGGCAGCACCGGGATCGTGTACACCCGGATCACAGCCGCCTCGGCCTCCATCGCGACGTGGAGGTCGAGCCCGCCCTTGATGGTGGGCAGGTAGCTGTGCCACCACTCCTTCTTGCTCGCGGCGCGCGTCCAGCGCATGAACTGCTCGGCCTTCACCGAGCCCTCGAGTTCGAAGTAGCGGATGAGGTCCTTGACGTCACGGGGTGTCGGGTTGCCCTGGGCGGTCTCCAGCCTGGACAACTTCGACTTCGAGATCATCAAGACCTCCGCGAGGCCTTCGAGCGTGAGCCCGGCATCCTCTCGCAGCCTGCGGATTTCCGCTCCGAGCAGCTTGCGCGGCCTGACGGGTCCCGGGACCGATGTCATGATCTCGCCCTCGCAAAGGTCTTCCTGGGACTCCTCAGGTGGGATTCCCAAGGTGCGGATCGTAGAGGCACGCCCTTTCCCAACCTCACCAGGGTGGCATAGCGCATCGCTCAAGTTCCGTCAGAGCAGGGCAAGGCCCCTGAATGGCCGCATGCGCCACACGAGTGCGTGCCCGCCAGGCCTCCGCCTAGGCCAGTCAGGTGGCGTCATCCGAATATGCACCGTGGGAATTGCAGGGCGGGAGGACCACCGATCAGACTTGACCCGCAAGCCAGGCGCGCGAACCGCGCAGCTCTGCAGCAGCGATCCCAGCGGGGGGATGGCATGGACGGACCACCTCTCACACCGCCCAGAAGTCGGGTGATCTTCGCGGTCGACATCGAGAACTCCACCACGAGGACCAACGCCGCCAAAGGAAACCTCCGGCGGGTGATGTACGAGCTGTTCGAGCAGTGCATGCAGATCAGCGGCGTGCGCGAGACGTACCGCGACCCCCTCGTGGACCGGGGTGACGGCATCCTCGCCCTCGTCCACCAGGTCGACGACGTGCCCAAGACGCTGTTCCTGGACACGGTCGTCCCGCTGCTGGCGTCCCTGCTGACCGCGCACGCCCAGAGCTTCCCCGACGAGCGCATGCGGATGAGGTCCGTCCTGCACGCCGGCGAGGTGCACCACGACGGCTACGGCTACTTCGGCGAGTCCATCGACGTGGCGTGCCGGCTGCTCGAGGCCCCCGACCTGAAGCAGCGGTTCCGCGAGATCGAGGAACCGCTGATCCTGATCGTGTCGAACCACATCCACGAGACCGTGGTCCGGCACGGGTACCAGGGCATCGACGAGGGCACCTACCTGCCGGGACCGCTGGTGCGCGTGGGGACGCAGCGCTTCCGGGGGTGGATCCACGTCCCGGCGGGGGACGACGAGCTCCGTCCCCACGCCTGGCCGGTGGTCCGGGTGCACAGCCAGCCCTCGTACAGACCGCCGGAGGAACCCGGCCCCTTCGCCCTGCGCCCACCGGTGCTGACCGAGGAGCGGTCCGCCTAGCACTTCACCCAGAAGCCGGGCGACGTCTGGCGGATGCTGCTCGACGTGAACGTGTTCCACAGCCCGAGCGCCTGCCCGGACCCCACCGCATAGGTCTGCCCGAGGTTCGCGAAAGCACGCCCGGCCACGGTGTGCGCGTAGTTGGAAGCCGAAACGCACTCGGGCACGGGCTGGGTAGTGGTGGTAGGCACCGGCCCGCCGCTCAACGCCCGCACCATGTTCACCACAGCCGCCATCTGCGGCCCGCTCTTCACCGCGTACTGAGCCGACTGGTACCCCCACCAGTCCCAGCACCCGCGCGGGTTGGGACCGGACGTGGTGGCCTGCGGATACAGCACGATCATGTTGTTGGTGTCGGCGTACTCGTTGAGATAAGCCTTGTCCATCAACGCGTTGCCGACCAACCCGAAGTACTGGTAGCACCCGTGCAGGGTCACCATCAGCTTGCACGACGACGTCTCGCACGCCCTTGGCACGTACGCGAATCCCTCGCGTCCCATGCTCACCGCGGAGGCGGAACCACCTGGTGCATAAGCGTTCTGGTCGAACTGCACGAGTTTGCCGGACAACGACGAGGCCGCCGGGTTCACCGACCCGAACAAGTGCGACAGCATCTCCCGCACCGGATCGGCAGAACCGCACTTGTTGACGTACGGCGAAGAGGTCGAGCCGCAGGCGTTCGGGCCGATGGGACTGACCCAGGCATGTCCGGCCGCTGACGAGTTGCTGTAGACGACCCGTGCGCCGAAATCGCGGTAGTAGGTGGCGAGATCGTTGTTCACCGCGGCGTCGACCGTCGCGTCGGCGGTGCCGTGGAACAGCCACACCGGGTCGCCGGACAGGTTCTGCGGCGGGTCGACGGCCCCGGCCGATGCCCGGTTCCTGGTCAGCGCCTCCAGTTCGGCCGGGGTCTTGCGCGGCAGGACGGTGTCCATGCACGCGGAGAGCGCGGTGCTCACGCTGTTCTGCGCGCAGTCGTACGGGCCGGCCGAGAAGATGCCCGCGCCCTGGAACAGGCCCGAGTACGCCACGTGGAGCTGGTTCGCCAGGTAGCCGCCGGACGACAGGCCGCTGACGTAGGTGCCGGTGATGTCGTACCGGGCGAGAGAGCCGGGCTGCGGCGCGGGGACCGCCGCGATCGACATCGACAGGGATGCGGCGGCCAGACCCGTGGCCGCACCGAGTGCCAGGAACGCGTTCCTCAACCGCATGTGCTCGCCTCCGTCGCTGCAGGCAGGAGACCCGAGGCTAGAAGCCGCCGGGCAGCGGGCACCACGTGTGCGGCCACCACGCCGCGACCTGCGCGGACGTCGCTCGGCACCATTGCCCGCGACCACGGCAGCCCGTATGGTGCGCGCGGACGAATTCGCCGCGAAACTTCTTGCACCCCTTCCCGGTCGCACCTACCGGCTGGTACGACCTAGAAGAACCCCTGCAGCAAGGAGACAACGTGGTTTCCTCGGCTTTTCGCGTCCTGCTCACGGCCGGGCTGGCCGTCGCGCTCTGCACACCCGTGCAAGGTCTTGCGGCACCGCCCGGCGCCAAGGACGTCACCGTCACCCTGTTCCAATGGCCGTTCTCGCGCGTGGCGTCGGAGTGCACCAACGTCCTCGGCCCGAAGGGCTACGGGTACGTGGAGGTCTCGCCCGCGACCGAGCACGTCCAGGGTCCACAGTGGTGGACCACCTACCAGCCCGTCAGCTACCGCATCGCGGGCAGGCTCGGCGACGAGAACGCGTTCCGCTCGATGGTGTCCACCTGCCACAACGCCGGTGTCAAGGTGATCGCCGACGCGGTCGTCAACCACATGAGCGCGGGCTCGGGCACCGGCACCGGCGGCACCGGGTACTCGAAGTACAACTACCCCGGCGTCTACAGCGACTGGGACTTCCACTCGTGCCGGTCGCAGATCAGCAACTACCAGGACCGCTCCAACGTCCAGAACTGCGAGCTCGTCGGACTGTCCGATCTGGACACCGGCAGCGACTACGTGCGGGGCGCGATCGCCGGCTACCTGAACCGGCTGATCGGCATGGGCGTCGACGGCTTCCGCGTCGACGCGGCGAAGCACATCGCCGCCGCCGACCTGTCCGCGATCAAGTCGAGGCTGACCAACCCGAACGTCTTCTGGGTGCACGAGGTCATCTACGGCGCGGGCGAAGCCGTGCAGCCGGGCGAGTACACGGGCTCCGGTGACGTGGACGAGTTCCGCTACGCCTACGACCTCAAGCGGATCTTCGGCAACGAGAACCTGGCGTACCTGCGCACGTTCGGCCAGTCGTGGGGCTTCCTGCCCAGCGGTCAGGCCAGGCCGTTCGTGGACAACTGGGACACCGAGCGCAACGGCTCCACGTTGACCTACAAGGACAACTCGACCTACACGCTCGCCAACGTGTTCATGCTCGCCTGGAACTACGGCTCGCCGCAGGTCTACTCGGGCTACGAGTTCAGCGACAAGGACGCGGGGCCTCCCGGGAACTCGGTCTGCTACAGCGGCTGGAAGTGCCAGCACGCCTGGACGCAGATCGCGAACATGGTGGCGTTCCGCAACACCGTCGCCGGCACCGACGTGAACAACTGGTGGGACAACGGCTACGACGCCATCGCGTTCGGCCGGGGCGCCAAGGGGTTCGTGGCGATCAACCGCGAGACGTTCGCGGTGACGCACACGTTCCAGACGTCCCTGCCCGCCGGGACCTACTGCAACGTCCAGGAGAACGGCTGCGCGCGCGTGACCGTCGACTCCTCCGGCAGGTTCACCGCCACGCTGGGCGGCGGTGTCGCGCTCGCCCTGCACGTCAACGCGCGAGGATAGGGATGATC
>NZ_JBHXCW010000324.1:0-7228 GCF_042725365.1 Lentzea sp. NPDC060358
GTCCGGGAGAGACGCGGGCCGTTCTGCGTGCCGGGGTCCGCCACGGGCGCGGGTCGTGACCACATAGGACGCGCCACGGCTAGTCTGCGCGGCATGGGCATCTTGGTGCATGTGCTGCTGACCGCGGTGGCGGTCTGGGTGTCGACCGCCCTCCCCGGCATCGACCTGGGCGAGGGCACCACCGGCTCGAGAATCCTCACGCTGATCGGCGTCGCGGTGATCTTCGGTCTGGTGAACGCGGTCGTGAAGCCGCTCGTGAAGTTCTTCGGCTGCCTGTTCTACCTGGTCACGCTGGGGCTGATCGGGCTCGTGGTGAACGCGCTGCTGTTCATGTTCACCGGCTGGATCGCCGAGCAGCTCGACCTGCCGTTCCGCGTCGACGGCTTCTGGCCCGCGTTCTGGGGCGCGATCATCGTCGCCCTGACCGGCTGGCTGCTGAACGTGGTCTACGACAAGATCACCGACAACGACTGACGCAGCAGCAAAAAGCCCCTCGGTCCACACGGGACCGAGGGGCTTTCTCGTGCAGGCTCAGGCCTTCGCCTTGTCCTCGTCCGGCAGCGGCGTGCCGGTCGCGACCTCGTCGGTCGGCGTGTCCTTCTTCTCCGTGCCGCGCCGCACCGACTCCAGCAGCATCTGCGCCACGTCCACGACCTCGACGTGCGCGCCCGCCTGGCCGTCGGACTGACGCGCGGTCACGCCGTCGGTCAGCATCACGCGGCAGAACGGGCAGCCGGTCGCGATCTTCGACGGCGCGGTGCCCAGCGCCTCGTCCACGCGGTCGAGGTTGATGCGCTTGCCGATCCGCTCTTCCATCCACATGCGCGCACCGCCGGCGCCGCAGCACATCGAGCGCTCTTCGTGGCGCGGCATCTCGCGCAGCTTCGCCCCGGACGCGCCGATGAGCTCGCGCGGCGCCTCGTAGACCTTGTTGTGCCGGCCCAGGTAGCACGGGTCGTGGTAGGTGACGTCCTCGGTGACCGGCGCGACCGGCACCAGGCGGCGTTCGCGCACCAGCTTGTTCAGCAGCTGCGTGTGGTGCACGACCTCGTACGTGCCGCCGACCGACGGGTACTCGTTGGCCAGCGTGTTGAAGCAGTGCGCACACGTCACGACGATCTTGCGCTGACCGGCGGGCCGGTCCTCGAACACCGAGTTGAGCACCTCGACGTTCTGCTGCGCGAGCATCTGGAACAGGAACTCGTTGCCGGCGCGGCGGGCCGGGTCACCGGTGCAGGTCTCCTCCGGGCCGAGCACCGTGTACTTGACGTCCGCGGTGTGCAGCAGCTCGGCGACGGCGCGCGTCGTCTTCTTCGCGCGGTCCTCGAACGCACCGGCGCAGCCGACCCAGAACAGGTACTCGGCGTCGCCCAGGTCGCCGTCGAACACCGGCACCTCGAACTCGAGGCCCTCGGTCCAGCTCAAGCGGTCCTTGGCGTTCTGGCCCCACGGGTTGCCCTTGTTCTCCAGGTTCTTGAACATCCCGCCGAGCTCGGTCGGGAAGTTCGACTCGATCAGCACCTGGTAGCGGCGCATGTCGACGATGTGGTCGACGTGCTCGATGTCGACCGGGCACTGCTCGACGCACGCGCCGCAGGTCGTGCACGACCACAGCACCTCGGGGTCGATGACGCCGAGCTCGTCCGGGCCGCCGATCAGCGGGCGCTCGGACTCGGCCATCGCCAGCACGTCGATCGACTCGAGGCGCTTCTTGTAGTCCTCGTACTTGTCCTCGGTCAGGCCGACCTCGTCACCGGCCATGTCCTTCGAGCCGCCGGCCAGCAGGTACGGCGCCTTGGCGAACGCGTGGTCGCGCAGCTGCGTGATGACCATCTTCGGCGACAGCGGCTTGCCGGTGTTCCAGGCGGGGCACTGCGACTGGCAGCGGCCGCACTCGGTGCACGTGGAGAAGTCGAGCCAGCCCTTCCAGCTGAAGTCCTCGACCTTGCCGACGCCGAACACGTCCTTGTCCGGGTCGGCTTCCTCGAGGTCGAGGACCTTGCCGCCGGACATCATCGGCTTGAGGGCGCCGAGGGCGACGCCGCCGTCGTCCTCGCGCTTGAAGTAGATGTTGAAGAACGCCGAGAACCGGTGCCAGGCGACACCCATCGTGAGGTTCCGGCCGACGACGACCAGCCAGATCATGCCGCTCAGCAGCTTGACCAGCGCCATCACCGACACCCAGACGGGCGCGGAGGGCAGGATCTGCGCGAGCGGCTGGGTCACGAACGACGTCCACAGCGGCGCGGTCTCGAGGCCGCTCGACTGCTTGAACGCCTTGACCAGGAGGATGCCGATGCCCTCGATGACCACGACCGCCTCGACGAAGTAGGCGGACCGGAAGCTCGACCCGGCGAAGCGCGAGAGCCGGTCGGCGCGACGCGGGTGGTTGAGCTGGCGGATGATCGCGAGCGCAACGCCGCCGACGACGGTGCCGAGGCCCAGCAGCTCGACGAGCAGCAGCCACACCGACCACGTGCCGATGACCGGCCAGTGGAAGTGCGGGTCGAACACCTCGCCGTACGCCTCGAACAGCACCGCGGAGCCGATGAGGAAGCCCCACATCACCATCCAGTGCCACGGGGCGACCGAACGGAACTTGGCCATCCTGGTGTGCGCGACGAACTCGACGACCATCGTCTTCAGGCGCGGCCAGAACGGACCCGTGCGGGTGCCGTCCGGCTGGCCGAGCCGGATGATCTTGATCATCTTCCAGACGCCGGTGACGAACACGCCCCAGGCGACGACGCTCACCGCTACGGCGACGAGTCCGAGAACCAGCTGGAGGGTCATGGCGGGAGTCTAGGCCAGGTTACTCCTGAGTAACCACTTGGACGTGGCCGGTGTCTCGTCGCGTACCGGTCAAGATTCCGGAAGGTGATCAAAAACTTATGGAACAATCGTTCAACTAGTTGGCTCGAACGCCTCGGAGGCCGCCGTGCTGTACGTGTACCTCGCCGCGGCGATCGTGGCGGAGATCGCCGCCACCGTGTCGCTGAAGCTCGCCGAGGGATTCACCAGACCGTGGCCTTCGGTCGTGGTTGTCGTCGGCTACGCCATCGCCTTCACGGCACTTTCGCGCGCGTTGAAGTTGGGTATGCCCGTGGGCGTCGCCTACGCCGTGTGGTCGGCCATCGGCGTCGCCTCCGTGGCGATCATCGGCTGGCGTTTCCTCGGTGAGACCCTCAACCCCACGATGGTCGTCGGTCTGGTCCTGATCATCGGGGGCGTGGTGACGCTCGAGCTCGGGAGGACGCACTGACCGCGGTGGTGGAGGCCCAGCAGGTCGGCGGCCGGAAGGTCGACGGCCGCAAGGCGCGGGGCGAGAAGAAGCGCAGGGCGATCATCGAGGCGACCCTGCGCGTGATCGAACGCGACGGCATCGCCGGCGTGACCCACCGCAGCGTGGCCCGTGAGGCGGGCGTGCCGACGACGGCACCGACCTACTACTACGCGACGCTCGACGACCTGCTGATCGCCACACTGCTGTGGTCGGCGGAAGTGCTGTGCGACGACATGCTCCAGATCGTCGCGAGCGGCGGCAGCGCGCGCGAGATCGCCGGTGTCATCGCGAGGGCGGTGGACGAGAACCGCGGCCGCACGCTCGCCGAGTACGAGCTGTACCTGCTGGCGGGCCGGCGTCCCGAGCTGAAGGCCGCCGCGCGCCGGTGGCTCGACCTCGCGGTGGAGGCGGTGCGCCCGGCCGACCCCGTCGCGTTCCGCGCGTTCCTCGCCGCGATCGACGGCCTGCTGCTCCAGGGGCTCATCGCCGACGTCGCGCCGACCGGGGACGAGCTGGAGCCAATCGTGTCCTTCTTGATCCGCGGCCGCGACGATGTCACGGCCACCGCGGGGGAAGAATGAGGCCATGAAGTTCGCGCGAGAGGTGTCCGGCATCAGCCACGGGGTGAGCCTGGGGCTCCTGGCCGCGCTCTACGTGCGCGACTCGCTGGCGCTGTCCGTCGACGTCGAGCCGCACGTGCCGGGCCTGGAGCCGTCGCTGCCGGTGCGGGTGCCCGCGGGCGTCGACCGCGCCGCCGCGACCGCCGAGTGGCCGGGCTGGTGGGCCGACGCGCTGGGGGCGTGCACGCGCGGCGCCGAGCCCCCGGCGCCGGAGGACGCGGCCGCGCTGGTGACCCGTCCGGCCTGCCACGCCGCGGTCCTCGCCCTGAAGCCGGGCATCGACGAGCTGCACCGGACGCGGAGCCCGGCCGCGCTGCCGATCGGCGACGTGCTGCGGGGCGTCGAGTCGCGCATCGGCCGGTGGGCGCAGAGCGTGGAGCTGCACATCGCCGAGGTGCCGGTCGAGGGCCTGCTCTGGGAGCGCATCGCCCCGGCGCACGTGCTGGCGTCGACGCGGTTCCTCACCGACCCGGCGCGCACCGCGCCGGCGTTGCGCGCGGTGCTCGAAGACCTCGTCTAGCACTGGGTAGGGAGAACCCCACCACCGCTTCGGGGGTCCACTGCCGTGTTCGTGGGCAGGGCCGCCTCTAGCTTGGTGTCCATGATGAGGACGGCGCTGGTGGCGTTGGTGGCGGGGACGGTGCTCACGGCGCTGACGGGCTGTGGCATCCGCATCGTGGAGTACGAGTTCTCCGACGACCACGTGGTCGCGGAGAAGATCACGTCCGTGCGTGCGCGCAACGGGTCGGGGGACGTGACCATCAGGGTGCAGCAGGACCTGGGGGAGACGAAGGTCCACCGCCGGGTGCAGCACAACAAGAACAACAAGCCCGGCGGGCCCACGCACCACGTCGAGGGCAGCACGCTGGTGCTGGACACGTGCGGCGACAACTGCGAGGCCAACTACGAGGTCGTGGTGCCCTCCGCCGGCATCTCGGTGGTGGGCAACATCGGATCGGGCGACGCGCTCGTCGAGGGGGTGTCCTCCGTCGAGTTCGAGACCGGGTCCGGCAACGTCGTCACCCGCGACGTCGCGGGTGACGTCAAGGTCAAGGCCGGGTCCGGCAACTTCTCGGCCACGAGGGTCGGGGGAACCCTCACGGCCGATCTCGGGTCCGGCCGCGTCGAGCTCAACACGGTGAAGGGCAAGGCCCTCGTCGTCGCCAGCTCCGGAGACATCGACGGCTCCTTCCTGAGCGGCGACGTGATCGCCGACACCGGCTCCGGCCGGGTCGAGCTGACCATGGCGGAGCCGAGGTCCGTGCGGGTCCGGTCCGGGTCCGGCGACGTCAACGTCCGGGCGCCCGGCGGCCCGTACAAGGTCACCGGGTCGTCGGACAGCGGGGACCGCGAGGTCCACGTCCCCACCGACCCCGGCGCGTCGCTCGAGCTCAACCTCTCCAGCGGTTCCGGCGAGGTCCGGGTGTTCGCGATCTGAGGACCACCCCGAGGGGGACTGTGTCGAGGGCCACTCCACGCGGAGTGGCCCTCGGCGCGTTCCGAGGGAACAACGGGACTTCCCCAGCCGTTGGCACAGTCAGAAAGCTTGAGTCGGGTAGGCTCAAGGCTGGGCGGGGTGGCAAACTTGAGCCAGCAACGCTCAACAAGTACTAGCGGAAGGAACTCCAATGGCGCGTGCAGTCGGCATCGACTTGGGGACGACCAACTCCGTCGTCGCTGTTCTCGAGGGCGGTGAGCCGACGGTCATCGCCAACTCGGAGGGCTCGAGGACGACCCCGTCCATCGTCGCGTTCGCGAAGAACGGCGAGGTCCTCGTGGGTCAGCCCGCGAAGAACCAGGCCGTCACCAACGTCGACCGCACCATCCGTTCGGTCAAGCGCCACGTCGGCACGAACTGGCAGACCGACGAGGTCGACGGCAAGAAGTACACCTCGCAGGAGATCTCCGCGCGCGTGCTGATGAAGCTCAAGCGCGACGCCGAGGCGTACCTGGGCGAGGAGATCACCGACGCGGTCATCACCGTCCCGGCCTACTTCGAGGACGCGCAGCGCCAGGCCACCAAGGAGGCCGGCCAGATCGCGGGTCTCAACGTGCTCCGCATCGTCAACGAGCCGACCTCCGCCGCTCTGGCGTACGGCCTCGACAAGGGCGAGAAGGAGCAGACCATCCTGGTCTTCGACCTCGGTGGCGGCACGTTCGACGTCTCGCTGCTCGAGCTCGGCGACGGCGTGGTCGAGGTCCGCGCGACCTCCGGTGACAACCACCTCGGTGGCGACGACTGGGACCAGCGCGTCGTCGACTGGCTGGTCGAGCGCTTCAAGCAGGCCAACGGCATCGACCTGACCAAAGACAAGATGGCCCTGCAGCGGATCCGCGAGGCCGCCGAGAAGGCCAAGATCGAGCTGTCGAGCTCCAGCAACGCCTCGATCAACCTGCCGTACATCACGGTGGACGCGGACAAGAACCCGCTGTTCCTCGACGAGACGCTGTCGCGCGCCGAGTTCCAGCGGATCACGAACGACCTGCTCGAGCGCACCCGCGCGCCGTTCAACAACGTGATCAAGGACGCCGGCGTCTCCGTCGGCGACATCGACCACGTCGTGCTCGTCGGTGGCTCGACCCGCATGCCCGCCGTCGCGGAGCTCGTCAAGGAGCTGACCGGCGGCCGCGAGCCCAACAAGGGCGTGAACCCGGACGAGGTCGTCGCCGTCGGCGCCGCCCTGCAGGCCGGTGTCCTCAAGGGCGAGGTCAAGGACGTCCTGCTGCTCGACGTCACCCCGCTGTCCCTCGGCATCGAGACCAAGGGCGGCATCATGACCAAGCTGATCGAGCGCAACACCACGATCCCGACGAAGCGCTCCGAGACCTTCACGACCGCGGACGACAGCCAGCCGTCCGTGCAGATCCAGGTCTTCCAGGGCGAGCGCGAGATCGCGGCCCACAACAAGAAGCTCGGCATGTTCGAGCTGACCGGCCTGCCGCCCGCCCCGCGTGGCGTGCCGCAGATCGAGGTCACCTTCGACATCGACGCGAACGGCATCGTCCACGTGTCGGCGAAGGACCTGGGCACCGGCAAGGAGCAGTCGATGACGATCACCGGTGGCTCCGCGCTGCCGAAGGACGACATCGACCGCATGGTCAAGGACGCCGAGGCCCACGCGGAGGAGGACAAGCGCCGCCGCGAGGAGGCCGAGGTCCGCAACCAGGCCGAGACCCTGGTCTACCAGACGGAGAAGGTCGTCAAGGAGAACGACGACAAGCTCCCGGCGGACATCAAGGAGAAGGTCACCGCCGCGATCGCCGAGGCCACCGAGGCGCTCAAGGGCACCGACATCGCCGCCATCAAGGCCGCGGTGGAGAAGCT
>NZ_JBHXCW010000325.1:0-7179 GCF_042725365.1 Lentzea sp. NPDC060358
GGCCCGGTCGTCCCTCTTCGTCTTCCGGGTGCCGCTCGGGTCACCCGATCGAGACGCTCGCGAAATCCGGTCCAGGTTTTTGTTGCCCGTCTCCACAAAGTTACGGAACGATGTCGACCGCTTGACACCCGCGCCTCGCCAGTTGAGTGTGAGAGCGCTCTCACCACAGTTAGCTGCGCCACACCGGCGTCGTCGAGGAGGACGGAACGGATGGACAGAAGGCTGGTCGGCAGCGTGGCTGCGACCCTCGTGATGGTTCTGGCCGCGGGTTGCGGCGGGGGTTCGGCGGCCGACGGCAAGGTCGAGCTGTCGCTGGGCCTCTTCTCCGACTTCGGGTACGACAAGCTCATCGAGGAGTACCAGGCCTCGCACGCGAACATCAAGATCGAGCAGCGCAAGGTCAAGATGGAGCAGCACAACACGCAGCTCGCGACCCAGCTCGCGGGTGGCCGTGGTGCCGCGGACATCGTGGCCCTCGAGGAAGGCGTGATCTCGCAGTTCCGCGCCTCCAAGGACAAGTTCGTGAACCTCGCCGAGTACGGGGCGAAGGACCTGAAGGACCAGTGGGCCGGGTGGAAGTGGAACCAGGGCACCGCTGACAACGGCGAGTTCGTGCTGGGCCTCGGCACGGACATGGGCAGCCTGGGCCTGTGCTACCGCAGCGACCTGTTCGCGGCGGCGGGCCTGCCGACCGACCGCACCGAGGTCGCGAAGCTGTGGCCGACCTGGGCCGACTACGCGAAGGTCGCCGACCAGTTCGCCGGCAAGACGCCGAACGTGAAGTTCGTCGACACCGCCCGCAACGTCTACAAGGCGATCCTCGACCAGACCGAGGAGGGCTACTTCGCGAAGGACGACTCCTACATCGCGGAGAAGAACGACAAGGTCAAGTCGGCGTTCGAGACGGCGGCGGCCTTCGGCACGAAGCAGCAGACCGGTGCCCTCGAGCCGTTCAGCCAGGACTGGAACGTCGCGCTGAAGCAGGGCTCGTTCGCCACCACCACCTGCCCGGCCTGGGCGCTCGCGCTGATCAAGGCGGGTGCCGGCGACGCGGCGGCCGGGAAGTGGGACGTGACGACGGCGCCCGGTGGCGGCGGCAACTGGGGCGGCTCGTTCCTCGCGATCCCGAAGCAGGGCAAGCACCCCAAGGAGGCCTACGAGCTGGCCAAGTGGCTGACGGCCCCCGAGCAGCAGAAGCGGATCTTCAAGGAGACCGGCAACCTGCCGAGCCAGCCGAAGGTCTACCAGGACGCCGAGGTGCAGGCCACGGTCAACGAGTACTTCAACAAGGCTCCGGTGGGCCAGATCTTCGCGAGCTCGGCGGAGTCGCTCAAGCCGACCTACCGCGGCACGAAGGACTCGAAGGTCGGACCCGTGTTCGGCACGGCGCTCACCCGCGTCGAGCAGGGCAAGCAGTCCGCGGCTGACGCGTGGACGCAGGCCCTGAAGGAAGCGACGGACGCCGCGAAGTGACGGTGACTCGTCAGGAGACCGAGGCGGCCACGGCCGTCTCGGTTTCGCCTTCGAAGGAGCCGAAGGGCTTCCGGCTGAGCAACTGGGACGCCAAGTACACGCCGTACCTGATCATCGCGCCGTTCTTCCTGGTGTTCGGGATCTTCGGGCTCTACCCGCTGCTCTACACGGCGTGGGTGTCGCTGCACGACTGGCAGCTGATCGACGGCGACCAGGGGTTCGTCGGCCTCGACAACTACGTCACGCTGTTCGCGGACCCGAACTTCTGGAACGCGCTGGTCAACACGCTGAGCCTGTTCGTGCTCTCGACGGTGCCCCAGCTGCTCGCCGCCCTCGGGCTCGCGGCGCTGCTGGACCGCGGCCTGCGCGGCAAGGCGTTCTGGCGGGCCGGCGTGCTGCTGCCCAACGTCATCTCGGTCGCCGCGGTGGCCCTGGTCTTCGCGCAGTTCTTCGGCCGCGACTTCGGCATCGTGAACTTCCTGCTGGGCTTCGTCGGGATCGACCCGATCGACTGGCGCGCGGAGACGTGGGCGTCGCACCTCGCGATCTCCACGATGGTCATGTGGCGCTGGACCGGCTACAACGCGCTGCTGTACCTCGCGGCCATGCAGTCGGTGCCCAAGGACATGTACGAGTCGGCCACTTTGGACGGTGCCTCGCGCTGGCGCATGTTCTGGTCGATCACCGTGCCGTCGATCCGCCCGACGATCCTGTTCACCGTCGTCACGTCGACGATCGGTGGCCTGCAGCTGTTCGTCGAGCCCGCGCTGTTCGACCCCGGGTTCGCCACGAGCAACTCGACCGGCGGCTCCGACCGGCAGTTCCAGACGCTGGTGCTCTACATGTACGAGAAGGGCTTCCGGTTGTTCGACGCCGGGTACGCGGCCACCGTCGCGTGGATGCTGTTCGTGGTCGTCCTGCTGGTCGCGATCGTCAACTTCACGCTGACCCGCCGCATCGCGGGCAAGGAGTGAGCATGAAGAACGCGAAGGCAGGACCGCTGCTCTACGGGTTCCTGGTCGCCGTGCTCGCCGCGTCGATCTTCCCGCTGTACTACTCGTTCATCGTGGCGTCGAAGGACAACTCGGTCCTCGGCGAGAAGACCCCGCCGCTGGTCCCCGGCGGCAACCTCGTCGAGAACATCACGCGCGTCTTCGACACCGTCGACTTCTGGCTCGCCATGCAGAACTCGTTCGTCGTGGCGGCGACCGTGGCGATCTCGAACGTCGTGCTGGGCTCGCTCGCCGGGTTCGCGTTCGCGCGGCTGCGGTTCCGGGGACGCGACTCGCTGTTCCTGGTCGTGCTCGGGACCGCGATGGTGCCGACGCAGCTCGGCGTGATCCCGCTCTACATGCTGATGTCCGACCTCGACTGGTACGGGACGCTGCAGGCGGTCATCGTGCCGGTGCTGATCGGGTCGTTCTCGGTGTTCTGGATGCGCCAGGCGTGCGAGGAGACCGTGCCGTACGAGCTGATCGAGGCGGCGCGCGTCGACGGGTGCTCGGTGTTCAGGACGTTCTGGCACGTCGGCTTCCCCGCGGTGCGCTCGCAGGCGGCGGTGCTCGGCATGTTCACGTTCATGACCGCGTGGAACGACTTCTTCTGGCCGTTGATCGTGCTGGACCCCAACGACAGCCCGACGGTCCAGGTGGCGCTCTCGACGCTCGCCAGCGGCTACTACACCGACTACTCGCTGATGCTCGCCGGCGCCTCGCTCGCGGTGCTGCCGGTGATCGCGATCTTCGTCCTGCTGTCCCGCCAGATCGTCGGCGGCATCATGCAGGGCGCCGTGAAGGGATGAGGATGACGACCGACTCGGACGTCGAGGTCGGGCGGGAGGTGCTGACCTTCCCGCCGGACTTCCTGTGGGGAGCGGCCACCGCGGCGTTCCAGATCGAGGGATCCACCACGGTGGACGGCCGGGGGCCGTCGATCTGGGACACGTTCGCCGCGACGCCGGGCAGGGTGCTGGCCGGCGACACCGGTGACCCCGCCTGCGACCACTACCGCCGGTACGGCTCCGACGTGGAGCTGATGTCCTCGCTGGGGCTCGCGGCCTACCGGTTCTCGGTCGCGTGGCCCCGGATCCAGCCCAGCGGCAGCGGCCAGGTCGAGGAACGCGGTCTCGCGTTCTACGACCGGCTCGTGGACTCGTTGCTGGAGAAGGACATCCAGCCGCTGGCCACCCTCTACCACTGGGACCTGCCGCAGGTCCTGGAGGACTTCGGCGGCTGGCGCAACCGCGACACCGCCTACCGCTTCGCCGAGTACGCGGCGATCGTGCACGAGCGGCTCGGCGACCGGGTGCAGGCCTGGACGACGCTGAACGAGCCGTGGGTCTCGGCGTTCCTGGGCTACGGCAACGGCATCCACGCGCCCGGCATCGCCGACCCGGTGGCGTCCCTGGAGGCCGCGCACCACCTGCTGCTGGCCCACGGCCTCGCCACGCAGGCGTTGCGCGCGCAGGCGCCCGAGTCGCACCGCCTCTCGATCGTGCTGAACTTCAGCACCATCTGGGGCGACGACGCCGAAGCGGTCCGCAAGGTCGACGGCCTGCAGAACCGCATCCTGCTCGAACCGGTCCTCGGGCGCGGCTACCCGGTCGACGTCCTGCGGGACACGGCGTGGCTGGGCGACTGGACGAACGTGGTGCGCGACGGGGACATGGAGACCATCGCGACCCCGGTCGACTGGATCGGCGTCAACTACTACAACCCGACCCGCGTGGCCCCGGCCGACCCGGACTTCGCGCCCGCCGGGCCGCACGCGGGCCTGCGCGGTGCCACGATCGCGCCGCCGCAGGGCGAGCTGACCGGGTTCGGGTGGGAGCAGAACGCCGACGCGTTCACGGAGCTGCTGATCCGGCTGTCCCGCGACACCGACGGGATCCCGCTGGTCGTCACGGAGAACGGGTCCGCGTTCCCGGACGTCGTCGACGCCGGGCACGTGGCCGACGAGGCGCGCACGAAGTACCTGCTGGACCACGTCCGCGCGGTGCACCGGGCGATCTCCGAGGGCGCCGACATCCGCGGCTACCTCGCGTGGTCGCTGCTCGACAACTTCGAGTGGGCCGCCGGGTACTCGCAGCGGTTCGGCATCGTGCACGTCGACTTCGAGACGCAGCAGCGCACGGTGAAGGACAGCGCTCGCGCGTTGTCGCGGATCATCGGGCAGAACGGACTGCCCGCACACGGGTACTCGATCTAGGGCCTGCCCCGGCGCTCCCACCCGCGGACACCTCCGTCCGCAGATGGGAGCGCTCTCGTGCAGCTGGTGCCCTCCCTCGGTCGTTTTACCCGCGGTTCGCCTCGTGGCAACAAGTCCCGTGAACCCTGGACGGCATGACGACGACCTGGCGCATGCGCTTCGAACTCAGCGACAGCCCCGGCGCGCTCGCCCGCGTCACGGTCCGGCTGGCCGCGGCCGACTGCAACGTCCTCGCTCTGCAGGTGATCCCCGTGCCCGGCGGTGTGCTGGACGAGATCGTCGTGCGTGCGGGCGAGGGCGTGCTCCCGGCGGACCTGGTCGAGGCCGTGCGCAGCGAGGGCGCCCAGCGCGTCGGCATCACCGGTGCGGACCTGCGGGACCTGGTGGACGAGCCCACGGCGGCGTTGCGCGCGGCCAGGGCGGCGCTGGCCGATCCGGACAGGACGGCCGAGGCGCTGCGCCAGGTGCTGTCCGCCGACGCGGTGACCCGCGGCGAGGCGACGGAGGGCCAGGCCCAGCTGGGAGACCTGGTGGCCCGGCGCGGCTGGGCGCGGTTCACCCAGGTCGAGCTGACGAGGGCCCAGGCGCTGCTCGACCTCGTGGAGGCCCCGGCACCCGCGCTGCGCGGTGTGCTGAGCGACGACGGCGTGGCGCTGGTCCTGCGCCCCGGAGCCGCTACCGACGAGGACGCCGTGGCCGGCCTGCACGCCCGCTGTTCCATGAGGACGCTGTTCCACCGCTACCACTCGGGCATGCGCACGGTGCCGCGCCGCTGGGTGCACCGCCTGCTCAACCCGCCCCGCGGCACCACGGTCCTCGCCCAGTGCGCCGACCAGGTCGTGGCCCTCGGCCAGCTCATCCAGACCGGCACCCCCGACTGCGCCGAGATCTCGCTGCTGGTGGAGGACGCCTGGCAGCACCGCGGCGTGGGCACCGCCCTGCTGGGCGCCTTGGCCACCGACGCCCGCGCCGCCGGGTACGCGGAGCTCGTGGCGTGGTGCCTGCCGACGGAGACCGCTCTGGTGAGGACGGCCGCCCGCGCCGGCCTGCGGACCACGACACGCCGGGAAGACGGCCTGCTCCGCGTTTCCGTCACGCCGCGCGGGCGTACCCCGAAAGCGTCGATTGCAGCGCCGATAGCCGAAAAAACACGGTGAACAGCGCGGAAACCCTCCTCGGAGATCCTTTGGGGCTAAGCTGCTTGGCGGATCAAAGGTTTTCATCGAGGAGTGGTGCTCGTGTCCATCCACGCGCGTCCGACGTTGGAAGACGTTGCCGCGAGGGCTGGGGTCTCCCGCGCCACGGCGTCACGAGTGCTGAACGCGTCCCCGCGCGTCAGTCCCGAAGCGCTGGAAGCGGTCAACGCAGCCGTGCTCGCGCTGGGCTACCAGCCGAACCGCGCCGCGCGGGCACTGGTCACCCGCCGCACCGGCGCCGTGGCCGTGCTGTTCTCCGAGCCCGAGCCCAAGATCTTCGATGACCCGCACTTCGCCCGCCTGATCCGCGCCGGCGCGCGTGCGCTGGCCGACGTGGACGTGCAGATGGTCCTGATGCTCGTGCACTCCCACGACGACCAGATGCGCGCGCACCGCTTCCTGGCCGGTGGGCACGTGGACGGCGCTCTCGTGTTCGCGCCGCACCGCAACGACGAGCTCGTGTCCATTGTGAAGAAGCTGCCGCTGCCCGTCGTGTACGCGGGCAAGCCCTGGGGGTCGTTGCGGGGCATGCACCTCGTGGACAACGACAACGAGGGCGGCGCCGTGCTCGCGACCGAGCTCCTGAAGTCGCTCGGGCGGAAGAAGATCGTGCACGTGTCCGGGCCGGTGGACGAGCTGTCGGCCATAGACCGCATGAACGGGTTCCGGTCCGCGCTCTCGCTCGACGACCGTGCCGCTGCTCGGGTGATGGAGGACGGCGGGTTCACCCGCGAGGGTGGGCGCAAGGCCATGTCCGCGCTGCTCGGGCGGGTGCCCGGGCTGGATGCCGTCTTCGTCGCCTCCGATCTGATGGCCGCCGGGGCGCTGGAGACGTTGCAGGAGGCCGGGCGGCGGGTTCCCGAGGACGTCGCCGTGGTCGGGTTCGACGATCATGTGGCCATCGCCGAGCACACCTCGCCGCCGTTGACCTCGGTTCGGCAGGACTCCGACGAGCAGGTCAAGCACATGGTGGAGCATCTGATGAAGTTGCTCCGGGACGAGACGGTCAAGTCCAAGAAGCAGATGCTGCCCACTGTTCTGGTTCGGCGCGAGTCTGCTTGATTCTCTTTGGGGGCTTCGCCCCCTTGCCCCCTTGGTCGGGGGCTCCGCCCCCTGGCCCCCGGCACTCCCAAAGGAGCCGGGCCGGCGCCGTGGGCGGGTTGATGGCACGCCTGTTTCGTTGGGCGGCTTGCTGTTGTGTGGGTGGTTGCGTTGCGGTGGTGGCTCCCCCGCCTAGCGCGCCCGAGCGAGCCACATGCGAGGAGGGGTGTCAACTCGACGAAAAGCGTGTCGAGTTGACACC
>NZ_JBHXCW010000326.1:0-7069 GCF_042725365.1 Lentzea sp. NPDC060358
CCTCGGCGGGCACGTCGGCGTCGGCCTCCGTCAGGGTGAAGCGGATGGTCGTCCCGCTCGCCGCCGTCGTGTCGAGCCAGATCCGCCCGCCGTGGTACTCGACGATCTTGCGGCACATCGCGAGACCGATGCCCGTGCCGGAGTACTGGTCCTTGGTGTGCAGCCGCTGGAAGATGACGAAGATCCGTTCGGCGTACTGCTCCTCGATGCCGATGCCGTTGTCCCGCACCGAGAACACCCACGTGCCGTCCTCGCCGGGCTCGGCGTCGATCCGCACCACCGGCGCCGCTGCCGACCGGAACTTCACGGCGTTGCCGATCAGGTTCTGGAACACCGCCGTCAGCAGCCGGGCCTCGCCGCGCACCTCGGGCAGGTCGCCCACCTCGACCGTGGCGCCGGTGTCCTCGAGCGACTGGGCGAGGTTGCGGCGGGCGTCGGCGACCAGGTCCGCCGCGGGCAGGACGACGTGCTTCTCGCGGTGCCTGCCCACCCGGCTGAACGCGAGCAGGTCGTTGATGAGCAGCTGCATCCGCTTCGCGCCGTCGACGGCGAAGTCGATGTACTGCGTGGCGCGGTCGTCGAGCTGGTCGCGGTAGCGCCGTTCGAGCAGCTGGCAGAAGCTCGCGACCTTGCGCAGCGGCTCCTGCAGGTCGTGGGAGGCGACGTAGGCGAACTGCTCCAGCTCCGAGTTCGACCGCTTCAGCTCGGCCGTCGCGGCGTCCAGGGCGGCGTTGCGCTCCTGCGCCTGGTCCAGCTCCGAGACGATCCGGGTGCGCATGACGTCGACGTCGCGGCCCAGCTCCCGCAGCTCCGACGGTCCGGTCGCGGTCACGGTGTGCGCGAAGTCGCCGCCCGCCACCAGCCCCACGTGCCCGCGCAGCCTGCTCAGCGGCCCGACGATGTGGATCAGCACCGCCGCCACGCACCCCAGCACCGCCAGCAGCAGCACGGCCAGCGCGACGATGCAGGTGACCGCCATGCCGGTGGCCGCGTCGTTGAGGTCGGCCCGCCCCTCGGCCCGCTGGAACGCCAGCTCCTCCTGCAACGCCGACAGGGCCACCCGCACCGCGTCGAACCGCTGCTTGCCCACCGACTCGTCGGGCACCGGGACGCCCGCCCGCACGGCGGCGATCGTGGGGTCGGCGTACTGGCTGCGCCAGCCGTTCATCGCCTCGTCCAGCGCCGTGAGCCCCTCGGCGACCTTCGGCGTGTCGAGGGCCGCGACGGTGGCGCGGGCGGTGCTCTGGCGGTCGAACCCGTTCGAGTAGGGCTTGAGGAAGTCCTCGCTGCGGCTGAGCACGTAGCCGCGCACGCCGTTCTCCTGGTCGACCAGGTCGGCGCCGAGCTGCTGGGCGCTGACCACCGCCGGCCCGACGACGTCCAGCAGCCGCGCCCGCGCCCGCGAGAGGTCGCCGATGGCCAGCAGCACCGCGAGCGTCGCCCCCAGCAACACCGCCACCAGCGCCATCGAGATCCAGACCGACCACCGCCGCAGTGACGGGCCGGCCGGCACTGCACCAGAACTCGCGCGCACGGCGCCTCCCCCTGTCACGACGCCGTGGCGCCGGCCTCAACACGTGTTGAGCCGCGCAATCGTAAGGTCGCGCTCCCAGAGGTCCGTCACCGGTGCGGCGGGCCGGCCCCGCGCGGAGGCCGGCCCGGTCCGTCAGCGGTGGGCGACGGCGAAGTCGTCGAAGCCCGCCCCGGTGTTGAAGACGCGGACACCGTTGGCACCACTGGAATAGCTCGTGTCGGTGACCGAGATCCTCAGCGCGTCGCCGACGTAGACCTTGATCGACGAGCCGATCGCCTCGACCCGCAGCCGGTAGGAGACGTTCGGCCTGATCGTGACGGCCGCACTCGCGAGCTGCGTCCAGTTGTCGTCGGCCTTGCCGAGAACGACCTTCCCGGTGCCGCTGATGCCCGCGTAGTAACCGCGGTAGCCGTCCGTGCCGGTGTTCGGCTGCGTGGCCCTGAACACGACGCCGGCGTCACCCGCGGCCGAGCGCGGGGTCACGGTGACGTCCTGCACGAAGTCCGAGAAGTTGGTGTCCAGCAACGCCTTGCCGCCGTAGGAGGCACCGGCCTCGTACCGCTTGGCGCTCGTCGACCAGCTGCCGCCGTAGGTCGTCCAGCCGACGGAGTTGGCGTCGTCGAAGTTGTCCTTCACCCGCATGGTCACCGGCGCGATCGTGCCGTCGGCGTTGAAGGTCATCCGGTCGTAGGCGAGCTGCCGGTCGTTGGCGCCGCTGAGGCTCAACGGGCGCCGGTGGTAGAAGATGTACCAGATGTCGGTGCCCGGAACGTTGAGCACGGCGTTGTGGCCGGACCCCCGCGCCACCGCTGCGTCCTGGGCGAGCACGCGGCTGATCTTGGTGAACGGGCCGGTGGGGGAGTCGGAGATCGCGTAGGAGACGGCGTAGTTCGGGCCGGTCCAGCCGTCCTCCGACCACATGAAGTAGTACTTGCCGTCCTTCTTGAACATCTGCGAACCCTCGGTGAAGTTCGCCGGCGTGATCTCCTTGTAGGTGCTGCCGTCCGGGAACTGGCCGAGGCTCGTCATGTCCGCGTTCAGCTTGACGACGTTGGCGTGCCCCCAGCCGCCGTAGTACATGTACGCCTGACCATCGGTGTCGACGAACACGTCCTGGTCGATGGGCTGCGCGCCGTTGACGAACTGCGCGATCAGCGGCTTGCCGATCGCGTCCCGGTAGGGCCCCTCCGGCCGGTCGGCGACGGCCACGCCGATCCCGCCCAGCTCGGAGTTGCCCTGGATGTCGTTCGCGCCGAAGTACAGGTAGTACTTCCCGTTGCGCTGCACGGGCGCGGGCGCCCACACGGCCCGCCGCGCCCACGACACGTCGGCCTTCGTGAGGACGTTGGGGTGCTTGGTCCAGGTGACCAGGTCGGTGGAGGAGAAGGCGTCCAGGTACGTCTGCTCGTCGTAGGGCCGCGACGAGGTGGGGAAGACCCAGTACCGGTTGTCGTAGACCGCGACGTCCGGGTCGGCGTACCACCCGTCGACGATCGGGTTGCCGGCCTCGGCCGTCGAGAAGTCGGGTGCGGCGGCCGGCGGTTCAGGGGAGGACGCCCCGGCGGACGACGTCACGGGAGGCACGCAGGCCAGCAGCAGGGCGGCCAGCGAGGCCACGACGATCCTTGGTGTCAACGTCTCGTCCAATCTGCAGGGTCGGACTCGCTTGCAACGTTGTAAACACGGCGTGGATCGATCCAAACAGTTCCGCCCGGCAGCTGTCCAGGCCCGGAGGGCGGGACCTGGCCGATCCCGCCGTCGTCCCGCCCGCTCAGGCCTTGTCGTGGATGGTGATCGCGTACCCGTCCGGGTCGGCGAAGGCGAACGTGCGCCCGAACGGCCCGTCGAACGGCGAGGTGACGATCGGAACCCCGTGCGCGGCGAGCTCGTCGTGCAACACCTGCGCGTCGTCGGCTTGCAGCCACAGCGCGACCCCCAGGCCGGGCTGCCCGGCGTCCAGGTCCACGCCGGGCGTGGCCTCCCGCACCCCGAACGGCACCGGCGTCGTCGCGAAGACCACCGCGCCGGGAGGGCTGGCGGGCAGCCGGCGCAGCCCGAGACGGGTCTCGTAGAACTCGGCGGCGCGCTCCAGGTCGCGCACCTGCAGGGCGAGGAAGTCGGGTCCGGTCACGGTCATGTCGTCTCCTATGTCAATGTCCTGACATCCAAAACCGTATGTCATGATGCTGACATGGGTCAAGCCGAGGTAGTAGGACCGCTGGACCAGGCGGTGGGGTACGCGCTGAAAAGGGCCGCCACGGCGCTGCGCACCGCGATGGAGGCGGTCCTGCGCCCGCTGGACCTGACCGTGCCGCAGTACTCGTGCCTCGAGGTGCTGTCGCAGCAACCGGGCCTGTCCAACGCGGAACTCGCGCGGGCCGTCTTCGTCACCCGGCAGTCGATGAACCTGGTGCTGCGCGGCCTGCAGGACCGCGGCCTGGTGAGCCGCCCCGCGACCGCGGCGCACGGCAGGGCGCTGCCCACCGAGCTGACCGACGCCGGCCGCACCCAGCTGCAGGCGGCCAGCGCCGCGGTGCGGTCGGTCGAGAAGCGCATGCTCGCGCCGTTTTCCGCTACCCGGCAGAACCAGCTGCTGCGCGACCTGGCCGCGTGCGCGGAGGCTCTCGGTCCCGAGCCGCTGCCGTCGTGACGCCGGTCCTGTTCGGATCGCCGCGGCCGACCTGGTGGGACTTCCTGCGGGTGGTGACCTGACCTCAGTCCTCGCGTGCGCCGCGCCGGTCCCGCACCAGTTCCCTCAGCTCGTCCGGCGTCAGCCAGCGGGTGCCGCGGTGGATCATCCGGTGGCAGTTCGCGCAGAGGACCGCGAGGTCGCGGAGCCTGGTGGAAGTCGGGCCTGAGACGTGCAGGGGTGTCTTGTGGTGCACCTCGGCGTAGCGCTTGCCGCGGTCGCCGTAGACGCGTTCGAAGTCGAACTCGCAGACCTCGCAGGCCAGGCAGCTGTGCTCGGCCAGTGCCGCTTCGATCTTCTTCGCCCGCAGCTTCGGGTCGCGCTCGCGGGCGAGGTGGCGGCGCAGGAGGAGACGTCCCTCCCGCGTCGCCTCCTCCTCGTCGAGGTCGGGAGGGACCGGGAGGTCCTCCCACTCCCCGGTTCGCACACCCGCGCGGATGGCCTCGGCTTCGGCCCGCATCTCGTCGGGGCGGTCGAGGAACGCCTGCAGCACCTTGCGGTCGAGCTCGCCGCCCTTCTTCGGTTTGCCGTGGTAGTGCGGTAACAGCACTTCGATGTCGTAGGTCTTGTGCTGCACGGAGTTCGGGTTGCGGAAGTTGTGGTGCCGCCACTCCATCCGGTGCAGCGGCAGGGAACGGAGCAGTTCCGACAGCTCGGCCGCACGCGGGTCGTTCGCGCGCACGTGCTTCCAGTCGTTGCGCATGAGCAGGTCGCAGGCGAGCACGAGCTCGGCCTCCAGCCAGCTGAGCTGGCGAGGCTGCTGCGCGTCGCGCACTTCGAACCCCAGGCTGCGCAGGAGCCGGACGACGGTCACCTGGCCGCCGGAGAAGTCCTCGGCGTTGAGCGGTGACCGGCCCGGCAGATGTCCGTGGGCCACGCCGACGATCGCTTTGGAGTCGTACTCCTTGCCGTTGTGCACGAGTGAGTACGTGCGCGCCGGTCCGAACCCGTAGCGTTCGCGGAACGCGTCGGCGCCGAGCCGGTCGTGTTCCGCCACGGCCTTCAGCACGGCCTCCGCGGTGATCTCCCTGATTCCCACCGCACCACAGTAGGTGCGCCTCCCCGGTATTGACACGACTCGCTCCCGCGATCAACCATGGAAGCGCTCTCATAACCGGTCTGGACCAGTTCTCGGAGCGAGTGGTCACCGGCCGCCCTGAAGTCGGCCGGCACGCTCGCGGAGCACCCCTGCACAAGGAGTCACATGCGCACGCGAACGAAGTGGTTGAGCGCGCTCGCCGCACTGGCGGCGACCGCGTCGGCGGCCATCGCGGTCACACCCGTTCAGGCCGTCGGTCCCGACCTGCTGCCCCTGAACGTCACCAACAACAGCGGCCGCTCGGAGTCGGTGCACCTCTACGTCCTCGGCACGGACATCCGCAGTGGACGCCTCGGGTACGTCAACCAGTCGGGCGCTTTCACGCCGTGGTCGCCGGGCGGCAACCCGCCCACGCCCGCGCCGGACATGTCCATCGCCGGCCCCGGGCAGGGCGGCACCGCGACGCTGAGAGTGCCCAGGTTCATCTCGGGCCGCGTCTACATGTCGTTCGGGGAGAAGCTCAAGTTCTTCCTGACGCCCGACGGGCTCGTGCAGCCGGCGCCGTGGGCCGGTGGCGACCCGAACAGCGGGATCCTGTTCGACTGGAGCGAGTTCACCTACAACGACGCCGGGCTCTGGCTCAACAGCTCCCAGGTGGACATGTTCGCGGTCCCGCACGCGGTGACCGTGACGGGCGCCAGCGGCGCCACCAAGAAGACCGGCGAGCTCAAGTCCGGCGGTCGCGACGCCGTCGTCAACGGCATCCGCAACCAGTCCGGCTGGGGCGGGTCGGTCATGTCCCGTTCGGACGGCACGGTCCTGCGCGTCCTCGCGCCGGGCAAGGCCGCCGACGTCGGCAAGTTCGACCGCAACTACCTGGACTCGTACATCACCCAGGCCTGGAACGCGTACACGGGCAAGACGCTGACGGTGCAGCCGTTCGGCGACCGGCCGGACGTGAAGTACTTCGGCCGCACCTCCGGCACCACGATGAACTTCACGAACACCTCCGGCCAGCAGGTCGCGTCGTTCGCGAAGCCCTCCACCGCCAACGTGTGGGGCTGCGACGGCGCGCTGCACGCACCGAACGACCAGGTGGTGGGCCCGATCGCCCGCACCCTGTGCGCGGCCCTGCACCGCTCCACGCTGGGCCGCATCGACGTCCAGCCCGGCGGTGGTCCCTCGGACTTCTACCAGGGCGGCGTCACCAACCACTACTCGCGGCTGGTGCACCAGAACATGGTGGACGGCAAGGCGTACGGCTTCGCGTTCGACGACGTCCAGGCCCAGGAGTCCCTGGTCCACGACGGCGACCCGCGCTCGGCCGGCATCGTCCTGACCCCGTTCAGCGGCGGCTCCACCCCGCCGCCCACCGGCAACGTCAGCAGCGTCGTGAGCGACTGGCACGGCAAGTGCATCGACGTGCCGAACTGGAACTTCGCCGACGGCCAGCGCCTGATCGTGTGGAACTGCACGGGCGGCACGAACCAGAAGTTCGAGTTCGTGGGCGGCACCCTGCGCACCGAGAACAACAAGTGCATGGACGTGGCCTGGGGCTCGACGGCCAACGGCGCGGCGGTGCAGCTCGCCACCTGTTCCGGCAACCCGGCCCAGCAGTTCGTGCTGTCCGGCGCCGGAGACCTGGTGAACCCCCAGGCGAACAAGTGCGTGGACATCGCCGGGTGGAACCCGGACAACGACGCCGTCCTGCACATGTGGGACTGCGTGGGCGGCGCCAACCAGAAGTGGCACCGCGCCTGACCCGCTGAGCTCTTCCCGAACCCGACGCCTGTCTCTTATACACATC
>NZ_JBHXCW010000327.1:0-7025 GCF_042725365.1 Lentzea sp. NPDC060358
CCGTGACCCGCGACGCCGTGTTCGGCTTGCCGCACATCGCCGACGACGAGCTCGTCGCGATGCGGCACGGCACCGAGATCGAACGGCTGAACGGCGACCAGGCGCTCGCCTGCCCGGGGCAGCAGTACCAGGTGATCCTGCACAGCGCACCCGCCACGGAGATCGCGAAGTGGTTGCTGGACAGCGCGACCACCATCACCGAGATCGCGGAGACCCTGCACCTGCAGAGAGCTCTCGTGGCCGATGTCGTCGCCTACCTGGCCGGTGCCGGGCTGGTCGTCACGGCGAGGCGTTGAACCGGCGTGATGTTGCTCCGATCGCGCAGCGCGAAAAACGCGGTTTCCCAGGAAGCGCCCGTATCATGGCCGCGTCCCGACCCTCGCGTGGGAGCTGCTGTGACGCTGCGACAGGAACGTTCCTCGGTATCCCGTCGTTTGGCGTACGTCGTGATCAGCGTGGTGTTCGTCGGCTACCTCGCCAACGCCTTCTTCAACGTCCTGCAGGCCGGTGCCACCCCGGCGCGGATCGCGGGATCGCTCGCCTGCCTGCTCACGATCGGGTTCCTGCAGCTGCGCGTCTTCTCGCGGCCGAGCGCGGACCTGCGGTCGGTCAAGGCGCACCTGGCACTCGCCGCGCTCGCGCTGCTGGTGTTCGTGCCGGTGCTGTTCTTCCCCAACGCGTGGTCGGGCATGCCCGGTTTCCTCGCGGGCAGCGCGCTGCTGGTGCTGCCCGGACGTGTGCGGTGGTTCGTCTTCGCCGCGGTGGCGCTGGCCAACGCCGCGACCAAGATCGGCCAGTACGAGATCGGCCTGCTGGCCTACTACCTCGTGTCGTCGATGGTCGCGGGACTGGTCGTCTTCGGCCTGTCCAGGCTGCCGTCGCTGGTGAAGCAGCTGGAGACCGCCCGGTCCGAGCTCGCCGACCTCGCGGTGTCGCAGGAACGGCTGCGGTTCGCCCGCGACCTGCACGACCTGCTCGGCTTCAGCCTGTCGGCGATCACGCTGAAGGTCGAGCTGGCACGCAGGATGCTCGGTGAGCACACCGAGCGCGCCCTGCGGGAGCTGGCGGAGATCCTCGGCATCGCCCGCGAGGCCCTGACGGACGTTCGTGCGGTGGCCTCGAGCTACCGCGAGCTGTCGCTGACCGACGAGATCGAGTCGGCGCGGTCCGTGCTGACGGCGGCGGGGGTCGCGACGACGATCCAGGCCGACCCGGCGGAGCTCTCCCCGCGCTCCCGGACCGTGCTCGCCGCGGTGCTGCGCGAGGGCGTGACGAACCTGCTGCGGCACAGCCTGGCCGGTCGCTGCTCGATCACCATCGCCCGCTCCGGCAGGACGGTGTCGATCGACATCGTGAACGACGGCGTGCCCGCCCAGGCCGACGGCGAGCGGGGCAGCGGTCTCACCAACCTCGCCACCCGCGCGAAAGCCATCGGCGGCTCGCTCCTCGTCCAGACCTCACCGGCCGGCACCTTCCGCCTGCTCGCCGAGGTGCCGGCCGAGCCGGAACCCGAGGAGCCCGCGCGCGAGTCGCGCCCGGCCGGCCCGCCGATCGAGACGCGGTTCGCGCAGGTGCTGCTGACGACCGTGGTGATCGGCTACGGGGTGATGGCGACGACGCTGGCGTCGTACGACTACGACACGGTCGGCGTGGCCGGGATCGCGCTCGCCGCCGTGAGCAACGTGGTGATCGCCGCGCTCGTGCTGGGTGTCGTGAGCCGCCCGCACGTCCGGCCCGCACTCGGCTACGCGGCGCTGGCGGGGCTCGCGGTCTGCGTGTACGTGCCGCAGTTCGTGTTCAGCAACCCCTACATCGGCGGTGTGCCGGGCTTCCTCGCCGGATCGGCCGCGCTGCTCCTGCCCCGCCGGCTCAACTGGGTGGCGTTCGTCGCGGTGGTCGCCGGGCAGGCCGTCATCGCCAGGGCCGTCGGCGAGGACTCCGTCAACATCGAGTACTTCATCATCGCGGCGACCAACCACGGGCTGGTGCTCTACGCGCTGACCCGGCTGCGGTCGATGGTGACCCAGCTGCACGAGGCCCGCGAGGAGCTGGCGACGGCCGCGGTGACGCAGGAGCGGCTGCGGTTCGCCCGCGACCTGCACGACCTGCTCGGCTACAGCCTCTCCGCCATCACGCTGAAGAGCGAGCTCACCCACCGCCTGGCGACGATCGACCCCGCCCGCGCGCGCCAGGAGCTCACCGAGGTGCTGGAGATCTCCCGGCAGGCCCTCGCGGACGTGCGGTCGGTGGCGCTGAGCTACCGCGAGCTGTCGTTCGACGAGGAGACCCAGTCCGCGCAGGCGCTGCTGTCCGCGGCCGACATCGAGGTCACCGTGCGCATCGACGCGTGCGACCAGCTGCCGACCGAGGTGAAGGTGACGCTCGCGACCGTGCTGCGCGAGGGCGTGACGAACCTGCTGCGCCACAGCAAGGCCGAGCACTGCGAGATCGTGCTGGAGAGCTCCCGCGACCTCGTCACGATGGACATCGTGAACGACGGCATCTCGTCGAACGACCACGGCTCGCGCGACGGCAGCGGCATCGGCAACCTGACGACCCGCGTCCGCGCGCTGGGCGGCGAACTGCAGGCCGGGCCCACGCCGCAGCACACCTACCGGCTGCGGGCGGAGATCCCGATCCTCTAGGGCCGGTTGTCGTACAGGCCCAGCTCGGCGGCGTCGGGCGCCTCGAACACCTGCGCGTACCCGGTCATGAGGTCTTCGGTGATCACCACGAACCCGTCCCGGTTGCGGATCTCGAGCCGGCGGACGAGCTCGGCGAACGGCACCTCCAGGTAGCGCAGCTCGACCTGCGCGCCGAGCGCGCGGGCCATCTCGCGCAGCTCGTCGCGTTCCGCGCGGTCCCAGAAGCCGAAGTCGAGGATGACGTCCTGGCCGTGGTGCAGGAGGTGGCGGGCGAGGGTCTTGAACCTGTGCTCCAGCCGTGCCCGGAAGGGTTCGTCGAAGAGGTCGACGCCCAGGCCGTGGATCCACTCGTCGGGGCACAGGAGGATGGCCGGAACCTCGCGTTCCAGCCGCTTCGCCAGGGTGGTCTTGCCGGCGCCCGGCAGGCCGCACGTGAGGATCAGCCTCGGCACGGGGGTGATGCTCGCACGGGTGGCGGGGTGGGGGCACCGGGGTTTCGCCCGTTCGGGGTGGGGCGGGAGGGGTGGTTCGGGGTTGGTTTCCGGCGGTGGGGGGCTGGCCGGTGCGGGTTGCGGCCGGGGAGGGGTGCGAATCGCAGTGGAAGGCGGTGGAGGGCTGCGGAGCTGCTCAGGCATGCGGGCTGCCTGGGCTTGATCGCGCCTGCGCGCGATTCGTCCGTGCGCGCGTCGGCCTCCCTCATGCCGAGGGGGCGCACAACAGCTGTACCGACGCGCATCAAGCGGCCTCTCGCGCGTTAGCGCCCCTCACCCACAAGGCGCCCCTCACCCGTCGCCCGCCCTCTCGCGCGTCGACCGCCCTCTACCCACCCACACCCACCTACCGACACTCGCGCGCAAGGCCGACCTCGCGCGCGTCGGCAGGCCTCACATCATCTCGATGACCGCGCAGCCCCAGCTGTACCCGGCGCCCACCCCGAACATCACGATCCGCTGCCCCGACACGGCCTTCCCCGACTGCACGAGGTGGTCGAGGCTCGCGAACTGGTCCCCGGCGCCGAGGTGCCCGACCGTGCGGCTCCACGACCACGTGGTGCGGTCGGTGTCGAGGTCGTACGGGCGCAGGTAGTTCACGTCGAGGCGCCGGCGGCCGAAGTGCGGCAGGATCACCCAGTCGGCGTCGCCGATCTTCATGTCGGCGTCGGACAGGGCCTGTTCCACGGCAAGCGCTTGCCCCGCGTTGGCCTTGTTGATGCCGTAGGAGAGGCCGAACTCGCGGCTGAACGCGTGCTTGGCCTCCTCGAAGTCCACCGGGATGCGGTGCGAGAACGGCGCCAGGCCGAACGGCACGTCGCCGCGGTGCAGCGGTTCGAGGTCGGAGTCGGCGTTGATGGCCAGCGACAGCAGCTGGGCGTAGCCGCCTCGGGTGGACAGCACGAGGGCGGAGGCGCCGTCGCCGTAGGGGGTGCCGGGGTCGGTCCGCCAGCGGTCGATGCCGGGCAGGCAGAAGCGGTCGGAGGACGTCAGCAGGGCGTCGCGGCCCGGCCTCGCGGTCAGGTACGACACGGCGAGGTCCATGGCGGCCAGGCCGCCGTTCGACATCTGCCGGATCTCCAGCGCCAGGCAGGAGTTGCGCACCGTCTCGCGCTGGATGTACGAGCCGACCGGCCACAGGTCCTGGCCCTGGTGGTAGGTGGTGGCGTGCAGGATCAGGTCGACGTCGTCGGGCGCCGACCTCGCGCGGGCCAGCGCGACCCGTGCCGCCTCGACCGCCATCTCCGCCGCCGACTCGTGCGGGGAGACCGAGACGGACTCGACGTCGGTGCGCGCCACGAGCTTCGGCTCGCACTCCCCCGACGCGATCGCGTCCGCGACCGTCAGGGTCGACGGCAGGCGCACGCCGGTGCCGCTGACGAAAACATCCTTCACTCGCACCGCGGTCAGACCTCCTTCAGCGCGCGTGCGATGCGCACGACGCGTTCCGCCTGCAGTTGGGCCGCCTGCAACGCCATCTCGTCGACGGGCACGTTGTCCGCGCCCAGGACGTGCGAGGTGCCGTAGGGGTTCAGGTCGCCGCCGGGGGGCACGATGATCCCGCCGAAGTGGCAGACCATGTTGTAGATCGAGACCAGCGTGGTTTCCATGCCGCCGTGCACGGAGCCGCCCGAGGTGAAGGCGCTGTAGACCTTGTTCGCGAGCAGGCCGCTGAACCACGCCGGCCCCAGCGTGTCGATGAACTGCTTGAGCTGCGCGGACACGTTGCCGAACCGGGTCGGCGTGCCGAACACGACGGCGTCGGCCCACAGCACGTCGTCGACCGACGCGACGGGCACGTCCGCCGTCTCCTCGAGGTGCGCGGCCCAGGCGGGACGGGACCGCCACGCCGCCTCCGGCGCGAGCTCCGCCGCCCGCACCAGGCGCACGCCGGCGCCGTGCTTCTCCGCTGTCTCGGCGATCTCCGTGGCGAGCCGGTGGATCGTTCCCGTCGAGGAGTAGTACACGACTGTCACGTTGACGGCGCGTTCCATGGCGCATCCCTTCGCAAGGCAGCTCTCCCCACCCTTGCCGGGCCGGCTCGACGCGGCGTGGAGCGCGACATGAACGTTGGGAGATATGGTGTCGCGCGGAGGGGCGCGATGATCAGGGTTCTGCTCGCGGAGGACATGCACATGGTGCGCGGTGCTCTCATCGCGCTGCTCAACCTCGAACCGGACATCGAGGTCGTGGCCGAGGTGAGCTCGGGCGACAAGATCGTGCCGACCGCGCGGCAGCACGGTCCCGACGTCTGCGTGATCGACATCGACCTGCCGATCCTCGACGGGCTGAGCGCCGCGACGACGATCCGTGAGACGATGCCGCAGGTCAGGACGTTGATGCTGACCTCGCTCGGCCGTCCGGGCACGCTGCGCAGGGCGTTGGCCGCGCGGGTGGACGGGTTCCTGCTGAAGGACGCGCCGCCGTCGGAGCTCGCCGACGCGATCCGCCGCGTCCACGCGGGCGAACGGGTGGTGGACAGCCAGCTCGCCCTGGCCGCGTGGGACCGCGGCGAGTGCCCGCTGACCGACCGCGAGCTGGAGGTGCTGCGCCTCGCCGCGAACGGCGCCGACGCGCCCGACATCGCTGTCGCGCTGTCGTTGTCGGTCGGCACGGTCCGCAACTACATGACGACGATCATGACCAAGCTCAACGGCCGCAACCGGGTGGACGCCATCCGCATCGCCGAGGAAGCCGGCTGGCTGTAGCCGCCGCGTCCCCCGTCGTGCGGATGGCATCGCTCACGCCGCCTTCTGCTGGCTGGCGCGCAGGTCGAAGCCCGGCCGGTCGACGTCCTCCGGGGTGAGCCGGTTGCCGTTCTCGAGGATCCGGCGCCCCATGAGGAAGTCGATCGGGCGGTTGTACGCCTCGATTCCAATCAACTTGTCATTCTTGAAGCAGAACACCGAGAAGCGGCCCTCGGCCGGGTCGCCGACGGTGACCGTGCGGTCGTGGCCGTTGGTGAGTCCCGCCGTCTGCAGCTTCACGTCGTACTGGTCGCTCCAGAACCACGGCAGGGCGGTGTAGGGCTCCGCGCTGCCCATGATGGCCGCCGCGACGGTGGTCGCCTGGTCGGTGGCGTTCTGCACGGACTCCAGGCGGATCAGGCCGCCGGCGTGCGTGCTGGCGAACCGCGCGCAGTCGCCGACCGCGTAGACGCGCGGGTCGACCGTGCCGAGGTGCGCGTCGACGAGGATGCCGTTGTCGACCGCGAGGCCGGCGCGCTGGGCGACCTCGGTGTTCGGGACGACGCCGATGCCCGCGACCACGAGGTCGGCGACGAGCAGCGTGCCGTCGGTCAGTTCGACGAGGCCTTCCCTGACCGCGGCGACGCCCGTCCCGGTGAGGATCTGGACGCCTTCACTGCGGTGGCGGTTGACGAGGTGCTGGGCCGTCTCCGCGGACACCGCCCGCTGCATCACCTGCGGCTGCGCCTCGACGACGGTCACCTCGTGGCGCAGTTTCCGCACCACGGCAGCGAATTCCAAGCCGATGAACCCACCGCCGATGACGACGACGTCGAGCCCGATCCGGTCCTCGAGCCGCCGCTTGATCGCGTCCGCGTCGGCGACCGTGCGCAGGTTCAGCACGTGCTCGGCGCCGGGGATGGGCAACGGCCGGGGCCGCGCGCCCGTGGCGAACACCAGGTGGTCGTAGCCGATCGTGCGGGCGCAGCCCAGCACCGCGACCCGTGCCTGCCGGTCGACCCCGATCACCCGCTCGTCGCGCACGAGCTTGATGCCGTGGTCGTCGTAGTAGGACTCCTGCCGCAGGACCAGTCCGGCGAGGTCGGTCTCCCCCGCCAGGTAGGCCTTCGTGAGAGGGGGCCGCTGGTACGGCGCGGCCTGCTCGTCACCGATGAGCGTGATGGGGCCGCGGTGTCCCTGCT
>NZ_JBHXCW010000328.1:0-7006 GCF_042725365.1 Lentzea sp. NPDC060358
GCACACCCCGCCGTGGACGACTGCCCGGTCTAGCGGTCCTCGGGCCTGCGCTCCCCGAGGACCGGGTCCTCCACCGGGACCTGGCGCTGCGTCGCGGGGACCGACTGGGTCGCCGCGACCGGCTGGGCCGGCCGCACCGGCTCCATGACCTCGGTCTCGGACGACGCGCGCACGGCGTCCTCACGACCGCGCTGGTAGGCCTCGGCCTGCGCCCTGGCCTGCGGCAGCTCCTGTTCGGCACGGCCGAGCCAGCCCTCCCAGCGCTGCTGCATGGGACGGACCAGGCCACCGCCGACACCGACGACGATCACGCCGCCGACGGTCGCGAGCACCGCGATGAGCACCGGCGTGGTGACCGTGGTGGCGACACCGATCTGGTTGAGCGCGGCGATGATGCCCAGCGCCCAGATGAACACCGACGCGATGGTGGCGAGCACCCGCCCGTAGGACAGGCCGCCGAGGGCGTTGCCGATGAAGTCCTTCACGGCGGTGGCGACGGCACCGGCCACCACGACGATGATGATCGCGACCGCGGCCTTGGGCAGCCACGCCACGATTCCGGTCAGCAGTTCGGAGACCGGGTTCGGGCCCCACACGCCGAAGGCGATCTGCAACGTGATCAGCACCAGGGCGTAGAAGACGAGCTTCGCCAGCAGGTCCGACGCGTCGTACTTGCTGCGCGCCAGCATCTGCCGGATCCCGCCGCGTTCGACCAGCCGGTCGAAGCCGACGCGTTCGAGGACCTTGTCGACCAGTTTGGACACCGCCTTGGCGACGAACCAGCCGATCACGAGGATCAGCAGGAACACCGCCAGTTTGGGGACGAACGTCGCGACCGCCCGCCAGGCGTCGGTCAACCCCTGCCCGAAGTCCATGCCGAGCTCCCTTCGCACGGGCGCCCGACATGGGTCGCCCGCACCGGGCATACCCGGCGCGGGCGCAACTCACACGAAGTTCACGACGCGGGACGCAGCTCGCGATCGCACGCGACGAGGTGCTCCCACGTCCGGCCCCGCTGACTCGGCGGCGCGGACCCGTCCGCGGTGCAGACCGGGTACACGAGCCCGAAGGGAACAGGCTGATCGAACTCGTCACCAGTGCGGGCATCGACCAAATGACGCACGTGTGCCATCACAACCACTCCCTCGCGTGTGAGCGGTAGAGCCGGTGGGGTTTGGGTCCCTCGAATACCCCGTGAGCAGCGAGAACATGCCCAAGAGCGTTGCGACATCAGAGTGAACCAATCTGTCCACAGTGGACTAACTCGTCGTGACGACCTTCGTGGCCGAACGGTGCGCGCGCTCCCACGCGGACCCGGTCCCACCCGGCCGGCCGCACGGGTGCGCGAGCGACCGTCCCGACGAGAACCTGCGCGGACCGTGAAGAGCTAATGCTAATTCGAATTATTACTGGGTTGACGACCTGCCGGGTGCTGTCGCAGACTCCCTGCCAATTCGAATTGGCAGGTGCTCATGGCCAAGAGGCTCACCCAGCAGGACATCGCCAGGATGGCCGGTGTCAGCCAAGCCACGGTGTCGCTGGTGCTCAACAACCGGACCGACAGCGGCGTCCGCATCGCGCCGGAGACCCGTGCCCGCGTGCTGGAGGTGATCCGCAGGACCGGCTACGTCGCGAACCCGATCGCGCGCCGGCTGCACGACCACCGCAACCGCATCCTGGGCGTCTTCACCTACGAGGCGGTCTTCCCGAGCACCCGCGCCGATTTCTACCAGCCGTTCCTCGAGGGCATCGAGGAGCACGCCGAGGAGGCCGGCTGCGACCTCCTGCTGTTCACGAGCGCGCGGGCGGCAGGGGGCAAGCGGCGGATCTTCAGCGACGACAGCCGGATCCGCCTCGCCGACGGCTGCGTGCTCCTCGGTCGTTCGGTCGACCGCGACGACCTGGCCCAGCTCGTGCGCGAGGGCGTCCCGTTCGTGTCGATCGGCCGCCGTGACGACGCGGGCGGCCCGGTGCCGCACATCGGCGCCGACTACGTCCCGGCGGTGCGCGACCTGGTCGAGAGGGCGGTCGCCCTCGGGCACCGCACGTTCGCCTACCTCGGGGCCGGAACGGGCGCGGAGTCCTCCGCCGACCGGTTGCGCGGGTTCGAGCAAGCCGTTGCCGCACAAGGAGTTCAGGGCGTGCACCTGCCGTTCGGCGACCTGGGCGAGGTGCTGGCCGCAGGCGTCACCTGCGTGCTCGCCGAGGAGGTGCCCGACGGCGCCGACCTGGTGCTCGCCGCCCGGGAGCGCGGCCTGGCGGTGCCGGGAGACCTGTCGGTGCTGGCGCTCGGCGCCGCGACCCGTCCGGCGCCGCGCGACGTGGACCTCACCGGGTTCCGCATCCCGCGCCGGGAGATGGGGCGCAGGGCCGTGCAGGCGCTCACCGAGGTGCTGGAGAACGGCACCACCCCGCAGGAGCTGCTGCCCTGCGAGTTCGTCGCCGGCTCGACGCTGGGGTGAGCACGGTGCCGGGACGGTCGAGAAGCTGGGTCGGTCAGGAGGAACCTGTTGCTGCACAACACTGACGTGGTCGTCGTGGGCGGTGGTCTGGGCGGGGTCGCCGCCGCGCTCGCGTTGCTGCGCGCCGGCCGCCGGGTCGTGCTCACCGAGGAGTTCGCGTGGCTCGGCGGCCAGCTCACCAGCCAGGCCGTGCCGCCGGACGAGCACAGCTGGGTGGAGCGCTTCGGCGTCACCGCCTCCTACCGCGCACTGCGCGACGGCATCCGCGACTACTACCGCCGCCACTACCCGCTCACCTCGCGGGCGCGGGCGTGGCGCGAGCTCAACCCCGGCGCGGGCAACGTGAGCAGGCTCTGCCACGAGCCGCGCGTCGCCGTCGCCGTGATCGACGCGATGCTGGCGCCCTACCGCGGCAGCGGCAGGCTCACCGTCCTGCAGCCCGCACGGCCCATCTCCGCGCGCACCGACGGCGACCGGATCGTGTCGGTCACCGTCGAGCACGACGGCGCTGAGATCGAGCTGTCCGCTCCGTACGTCCTGGACGCCACCGAGACCGGTGAGCTGCTCCCGTTGTCCGGCACCGAGTACGTCACCGGCTTCGAGTCCACCCTGGACACCGGTGAGCCGAGCGCGCCGGAGACCGCCCAGCCGGCCAACATGCAGGCGATGTCGGTGTGCTTCGCGATCGACCACGTCGACGGCGACCACACGATCGACAAGCCCGCCCGCTACGACTTCTGGCGCGCCTACCAGCCGGACTACTGGGGCGACCGGATGCTGTCGTTCCGCTCCCCCGACCCGCGCACGCTGAGCACCGCCGAGCGCACGTTCACCCCGAACCCCGACGACGACCCGCTGGGCGTCGTCTCGGACCAGCGGGTGAGCGCCGGTGACGGCAACCTGTGGACGTTCCGCCGCATCGCCGCCCGCCGCAACTTCGTCGAGGGCGCCTACGAGAGCGACATCTGCCTGGTCAACTGGCCGATGATCGACTACTTCGAGTCGCCGGTGATCGACGTGCCGGACGCCGCGCGGCACTTCGCGGCGGCACGGGAGCTGTCGAAGTCGGTCCTGTACTGGCTGCAGACCGAGGCGCCGCGCCCCGACGGCGGCACGGGGTTCCCCGGCCTGCGCCTGCGCGGCGACGTCACCGGCAGCGCGGACGGCCTCGCCCAGGCGCCCTACATCCGCGAGTCGCGGCGGATCCGGGCCGAGTGCACGATCGTCGAGCAGGACCTCTCGCTGGCCGTGCGCGGCGACAAGGGCGCCGTGCGGCACGCCGACGCCGTCGGGGTCGGCATGTACCGGATCGACCTGCACCCCTCGACCGGCGGCGACAACTACCTCGACGTCGCGAGCTGCCCGTTCGAGATCCCGCTCGGCGCGCTCATCCCCCAGCGGGTGGAGAACCTCCTGCCCGCGGGCAAGAACATCGGCACCACCCACATCACCAACGGTTCCCACCGGCTGCACCCGGTCGAGTGGAACGTCGGCGAGGTCGCGGGCGCGCTCGCGGACTTCTGCCTGGCGCACCGAGTCACCCCTCGCGCGGTGCGCAACACCCCCGGCCTGCTCGCGGACTTCCAGCACCGCCTGGAACGCGACGGGGTCGAGCTCCGCTGGCCGGACGTGTCCGGCTACTAGGTTTGGGAGACGAAGATGTCCCGACTTCCAGCGCTCGTCATCGCCGCGCTGCTCGCCCTCACCGCCTGCGGCGGATCGTCATCCGGCGACGGCCCCAAGTCGCTGCGCATGACCGTGTGGACCGCCAACGAGGCGCATCTCGAGCTGCTCAACGAGATCGCGGCCGAGTACAGGGCGGCGCACCCGGACGTCACCGAGATCAAGTTCGACTCGATCCCGGCCGACGGCTACACCACCACGCTCACCACCCAGATCGCCGGCGGCAACGCGCCCGACCTGGCCTGGGTCCTGGAGGAGTCGGCGCCGGACTTCGTCTCGTCCGGCGCGTTGCTGCCGATCAAGGCGAAGGTCGAGAAGGCCGACGAGCTCGTGCCGTCCGCCACCGAGCTGTGGGAGAAGGACGGCGAGCTCTACGCGTACCCGTTCTCCACCTCGCCGTTCGGGCTCTTCGTCAACACCGACCTGGTGAAGGACCTGCCCACGACGTGGGAGCAGGCCGTCGCGGCGTCGGCGGGCAAGAACCTCGTGCTGCCGGACTTCAAGTACCAGAACTGGGCGGTGCTCTCGGCGATCTGGCGCGGCTGGGGCGCGAACGCGTGGAGCGAGGACGGCAAGAAGTGCGGGTTCGCCGACCAGGAGATGAAGGACGCCATGACCTTCGTCCACAAGGCGATCTTCACCGACAGGGCCATCCCCGGTCCCGGCACGACCGTCGACTTCTTCGCGGGCAACGCGGCCATGGCCGTCAGCCAGATCTCGCGCGCGGGGGCGTTGAAGGACGCCAAGTTCGGCTGGACGCTGCTGCCGCTGCCGCAGGGCCCGAAGGGTGACTACGCGGTGATCGGCCAGGCCGGCGTCGGCGTCCTGAAGCGCTCGAAGAACGCCGAGGCCGCCGCGGACTTCCTGGGCTTCTTCACGAACGCGGCCAACTCCGCGAAGCTCGCCCGGTTCTTCCCGCCGGTGCGGCGGTCGCTGCTCAACGCGGACACGCTGGCCAAGAGCAACCCGCTGATCAAGCCGGAACAGCTGCAGTCGGTCGTGATCGACGGCATCAGCAAGGGCGTCGTGAAGCCGAGCCACCAGGGCCAGGAGGAGCTGAACCAGACGATCCGCGCCGCGCTCGACCCGCTGTGGAAGCCGGACGCGAACGTCGCGCAGGTGCTCGACGGGGTGTGCGCGAAGATCAAGCCGCTGCTGGAGCGCTCGTGACGTTCTGGACCTACCGCAGGCGCGACAACCTGGTCGGCTACCTGTTCGTCGCGCCCGCCCTGCTCGGCAGCCTCGTGTTCGTGCTCGTCCCGCTGGCGATGGTCGGCTGGTACAGCCTCAACGAGTGGAACGTCCTCGGCGGCACGTTCGAGTTCATCGGCGCCGAGAACTACCAGCGGCTGCTGGAGGACGAGAAGCTGCGGGACTCGCTCGTCGCCACGGCCTGGTTCGCCGCCGGGCTGGTGGTGCTGAACCTCTCGCTCGCCCTGTTGCTCGCGGTGCTGCTCAACCAGAAGCTGCGCGGCACCACGTTGTTCCGGACGCTCTTCTTCTCCCCCGTGCTGGTGTCCCTGGTCGCCTGGACGCTCGTCTGGCAGCTGATGCTCCAGCCGGAGGGCAGCGTGAACGGGCTGCTCGGGTTCTTCGGCGTCGACGGCCCGAACTGGCTGCGCGGCGAGACCACGGCGATGGTCTCGGTGGTCGTCGTGCAGGTGATCAAGAACGTCGGCCTGAACATGGTGCTGTTCCTCGCGGCGCTGCAAGGCGTCCCGGCACCGCTGTACGAGGCGGCGAAGATCGACGGCGCGGGCGCGTGGACCCGGTTCACCCGGATCACGATCCCGTTGATCAGCCCGACGATCCTGCTCACGTCGATCATCACGATCGTCGGCTCGCTGCAGGTGTTCGCGCAGATCGCCGTGCTCACGCAGGGCGGTCCCGGCACGTCCACCACCGTCTTGATCTACTACCTGTACCAGCAGGCGTTCCAGTTCCACCACTTCGGCTACGGCGCGACGATCTCGGTGCTGCTGTTCGTCATCGTCGCCGCGCTGACGCTGGTGCAGTGGCGGATGCGCCGGAAGTGGGTGCTCCATGAGTCGTAAGGTCTGGCTCTACGGCCTGCTGTGCCTGTTGTGCGTCCCGTTCGTCTTCCCGACCTGGTGGATGGTCACCTCGTCGATGAAGCCGATCGGCGAGATCTTCTCCGAGTCGCTGCTGCCGTCGGAGTGGACGTTGTCCACGTACGAGACCGTGTTCCGGATGCAGCCGTTCGGGCAGCAGTACTGGAACAGCCTCTACATCGCGGTGGTCGTCACGGCCGGCACGATGGCGGTCGCGGCGATGGCTGGCTACGCGTTCGCGCGCATCCGGTTCCCCGGCCAGAACGTGCTGTTCGTGGTGGTGCTGACGGGCCTGCTCATCCCGAGCGAGGTGACGATCGTGCCGCTGTTCCAGATGTTCCAGTCGCTCGGGCTCACCAACACGCACTGGCCGCTGGTCGTCGTGCCGATCTTCGGGGCGCCGTGCGTGCTGGCGATCTTCATCATGCGCCAGTTCTTCCTCGCGCTGCCCGCCGAGCTCGAGGAGGCGGCGCGCGTGGACGGACTGGGCCGCGCCGGCATCTTCTGGCGGATCGCACTGCCGCTCGCCCGGCCGGCGCTGGGCGCGGTCGCGATCTTCACGTTCCTGCACTCGTGGAACCTGTACCTGGAGCCGATCGTGTACCTGTCGACGCCGGACATGTTCACGCTGCCGCAGGCGCTGACTCAGTTCGTCGACATCTACGGCGGTCCGCTGTGGAACGTGCAGCTCGCGGCGGCGACGATGACGGCCGTGCCGATCCTCGTGGTGTTCGTGGTGGCGCAGCGGCAGTTCATCGAGGGGCTGGCGCACACGGGCGTGAAGGGCTG
>NZ_JBHXCW010000329.1:0-7004 GCF_042725365.1 Lentzea sp. NPDC060358
CCGTCTCCGGGGTGCCGCGGCGGCCGCGGCCGCGCGGTGGGACGCGACGCGGCAGCGAGCCGGCGCCGTCTCAAACCTCGGGCAGCCGAGCGGCCGCCTTGCCGCGATCGCCGGGGAGTCCTGCTCGAGAAGACCCGGGCGACCGCCGCACCTCAGTGCACGCAGCACCCCAGCGGTGTCACCGGCGCCTCGACCGGTTCCCGCGCGGCGGCCTCGATCCCGGCCAGCACCCGTGCCCTGTCCGCGGGGCCGAGGTAGCGGCCGCGGGTCACGACGGCGTGGATGCGGCTGACGTTCGTGATGTCCGCCAACGGGTTCGCGTCCAGCACCACCAGGTCGGCCTGCTTGCCGGGGGTGACCGTGCCCGTCTCGTGCTCGAGCCCGAGGCAGCGCGCGGCCTCGCTGGTCGCCGCCCGCAGCGCGGCCATCGGGCTGAGACCGGCCTGCACGAGCAGCGCGAGCTCGTCGTGCAGCGAGAAACCGGGGAAGACGTAGGCGAAGCCCGCGTCCGTGCCGGCGACGACACCGACACCGGCCTCGTGCATCGTGCGGAGCAGCCGCATGCGGGCATCGCCGAACTCGCGCAGCGCGGCCTCCTCCTCCGGCGTGCGGCCGGGACGGCCGGACATGATCGACTGCCATTGCTCGCGCAGGCCGACCGGGATGTACCGCATCCGTTCCAGCGCCCTCGGGTCGTTCACGATGTTCTCGGGCGACCGCGACATGTTGCGTTCGACGAAGAGCGTGGGGGACTCCCACGTGCCGTGCCGCCGCATCTGCGCGAACAGCGCCCGAGCGCGAGCCGGTGAGTGGGTGGCGACTGCGGCCCGTTCGACCCGGCCGGACTGCCGGCCCCACCAGTTCGGGTCGGCGGGGTCGTCCGGCAGCGCGCGCAGTTCGGCGTAAAGCGCGTCGGCGTTGTCCGAAGTGGACGTGAACAGGTTGTAGAGGTGTTCGTGCGTGTGCTGGGCGAGCGCGTCCTGGATCGGCACGCGCGCGGGCACGTGGCCGGCGAACGGGATCCGCACCCTGCGCGCCTCGTCGGCGATGGCGGCGTGGCACTCCGGCGACAGGAACGAGTAGACCTTCACGAAGTCCGCTCCACCGTCCTTGGCACGGCGCACCGCGGCCCGCGCCTCCGCCGGCGTGCGCACGACGTCCGTGCCGGGCCACACCGAGCCGGGGCCGTCGACGATCGTGCTCGCGATGACCATGCGCGGGCCCAGGACCTCACCGGCCTCGATGCGCCGGCGCGTGTCGTGCGTCTCCGGCATCCCCCACATCTCGCGGACACCGGTGACACCCTGCACGACGTGCAGCGGCGCGACCGTGTCCTCGAAGAACGTCGAGTGGGTGTGCATGTCCCACAGACCCGGGATGACGTACTTCCCGGCCAGATCGAGCACCCGCGCACCACCCGGCACGTCGCAGCGCCCACCGGCGGCCACGACGCGGTCACCGGCGAGCACGATGGTCGCGTCGCGCACGGGCGGGCGCCCGGTGCCGTCGATGAGGGTCGCTCCCCGCAACACCGTCACGGCGGTACCCGCGGTGGCGGGCGAATTCCCCACGGCCCCGAGTGCGACCGCACCGATCGCACCCCGTCCGAGCCAGGACAACACGTCCCGGCGCGCCAGATCCCCCACGGCTCCGCCTTCCCCCATGTGCCGGACAGCCACACGGTAATGATCCGCGAGGACCGGGACAGTAGGGCAGACCCGACTGTTCGCGTCCACACCGGACCCCGACCTCAGGCGGGATCCGGTTGCGGCTCCGCGGGGCGTTCCTGGTGCAGGGCAACACCCGTGACCACGAGCACCACGCCGACGACCTCCGCGACAGAGGGGATCTGCGTGAGCACGACGATCCCGACGACGGTGGCCGTGGCCGGTAGCAAGGACACCATCAAGGCGTAGGTGGCCCGGGGCAAGCGGGCCATGGCGAGCTGGTCGCAGACGTAGGGGATGACCGACGAGCAGATCCCCACCCCGGCCGCCGCGGCCAGGGCCACCGGGTCCAGGAAGGCCGGCGCGGCCTGACCGATCCCGATCGGCAGCGCGATCACCGCGGCGATCATCATCGACAGCGCCAGGCCGTCGATGCCGGACACCTGCCGGCTGCGGGCCACGCGGTGCCCCAGAATGATGTAGAGCGCGAACAGCACCGCGTTGGCGGCGGCGAACGTGATGCCCAGAGGTTCGGCGACCAGGCGCACGTCGGTGAGCAGGTACACGCCCGCGACCGCCGCGATCAGCGCGGCGACGTTGCGACGGGTTCGCGCGGCGAGCGCGGCCAGCACGATGACCGGCAGGAACTCGATCGCCGCGACCGTGCCCAGCGGCAACCGGTCGATGGCCAGGTAGAAGACGCTGTTCATCACCGCCAGCACCGCCGCCCACCCCGTCAGCAGCCACCGGGTGGCCCGGTCCAGGCGCGACCACAGCCGCCACGGCCGCCGCCACACGGCGAACACCACCGCGGCCGTGGCGATGCGCAGCCACGCCACCCCGAGCACCTCGACACGGGCGAACAGCAGCACCGCCAGCGCGGGCCCGAGGTAGTGGAACACCGCGCTGACAACGAAATAGGCGTGGGGAGGAGTTCGGTGCACGATCCTCGCCGCGGCTCGACCAAGGCTGCGGAAACGCGGCTCGACCATGCCTTTATTGTCGACTGCGGGACCGGGCAGCACCATGCGCGAACGAAGGCGGAGACCGTCGATATGGTCGCAAAAGAAGGCGGAAACCCCATCGGCTTTCCTTCGGGAAAGCCAGTGCTGGACGAGACCGACCGTCGGCTGCTCGACGTGCTCGGCGCGGACCCCCGGCTCACCGCCGCCGAGCTGGCGCGCCGCATCGGCATGTCCGCCCCCGCCGCCCGCGAACGCCTCGCCCGCCTCGAACGGGCCGGCGTCATCCGCGGTTACCGCCTCGACATCGATCCCGCCGCGATCGGGCTGCCCGTCACCGCCTGGGTCCGGATCAGGCCCGGGCCCGGTCAGCTGCCCAGGATCGCCGAGCTGGCGGCCCGGACCCCGCAGGTCAGCGAGTGCCACCGCATCTCCGGCGAGGACTGCTTCCTGCTCAAGGTCCACTCGCCCAGCATCGAGGGCCTCGAAACCATCCTCGACCAGTTCCTCATCCACGGTCAGACGCACAGCTCGTTCGTCGTCGCCACCCCCGTGCCCCCGCGCACACCGGCGACCGGGTGACGGGCAGCTCGTGCGGGTGCTGCTCCAACTGAGCGACACGCCCACTAGATGTAGGTGCTCTTCGCTCGACCACGCCCATGTATTGTGTCGATCTAGCTGGTTCGGCCGATCATCCAGATCGGTCGTCGCAAGAGGGAACCCGGTGTGAGTCCGGGACTGCCCCGCAGCGGTGAACGGGAACGAAAGCCGTCAGAAGCACTGGACGCGAGTCGTCTGGGAAGCGACGGCCGGTAGGAGCCATCAGGCGTGCCCGTGAGTCCGAAGACCTGCCAGCGCCCCGCACGCGCCTTCGCGTGCGGGTGTCCGAGGCCCCGAGGGAGGGCGGGAGGACGTGGCGGTCGCGCGCGCCCGTCCGCTCCTCGCTGTCCTCGTGGCCACCCCGAGCTCGCGAGGAGAGAGCTGTGACGGCGGTCGACACGGTCACCACCACGATGCGCGTCAAGAAACGCAACGGTTCGCTCGAACCGGTGGACCTGAACAAGATCGTGCGCGCGGTGGAGCGCTGCACGGCCGGTCTGCACGACGTCGACCCGTTGCGGGTCGCCACCAAGACGATCAGCGGCCTCTACGACGGCGCGACGACCGAGGAGCTGGACAAGCTCTCGATCCAGACCGCGGCCGCGCTGGTCGCCGAGGAGCCCGAGTACTCGAAGCTCGCGGCCGGTCTGCTGGCGGCGTTCATCGAGAAGGAAGTGCGCCGCCAGGGTGTGCAGTCCTTCAGCCAGAGCATCGCGCTCGGCCACGCGGAGGGCCTGATCGGGGACGCGACGGCGAAGTTCGTCGCGGCCAACGCCCGCAAGCTCGACGACGCGATCGACCTCGACGGCGACCGGCGGTTCGAGTACTTCGGCCTGCGCACGGTCTACGACCGCTACCTGCTGCGCCACCCGTCCCGGCGGTCGGTGATCGAGCAGCCGCAATACTGGCTGCTGCGCGTCGCCTGCGGCCTGTCGCACACCGCCTCCGAGGCCATCGACTTCTACCGGCTGATGTCGTCGCTGGCCTACCTGCCCAGCTCGCCGACGTTGTTCAACTCCGGCACCCGGCACACCCAGATGTCCTCGTGCTACCTGCTCGACTCGCCGAAGGACCAGCTGGAGTCGATCTACGAGCGCTACGCCCAGATCGCTCAGCTGTCGAAGTTCGCCGGAGGCATCGGTGTGCAGTGGTCGCGGGTCCGGTCGCGCGGCGCGTTGATCCGCGGCACGAACGGCCACTCCAACGGCATCGTGCCGTGGCTGCGCACGCTCGACGCGTCGGTCTCGGCGGTGAACCAGGGCGGTCGCCGCAAGGGTGCCGCCTGCGTGTACCTGGAGACGTGGCACCCGGACGTCGAGGAGTTCCTGGAGCTGCGCGACAACACCGGCGAGGACGCGCGCCGCACGCACAACCTCAACCTGGCCAACTGGATCCCGGACGAGTTCATGCGCCGCGTCGAGGCCGACGCCGACTGGTCGCTGTTCGACCCGGACGAGGTTCCCGAGCTGGTCGACCTGTGGGGCGACGAGTTCGACCGCGCCTACCGCGGCGCCGAGGAAGCCGGCCGAGCGGTGCGCACGGTGAAGGCTCGTGACCTTTATGGACGGATGATCCGCACGCTCGCCCAGACCGGCAACGGCTGGATGACGTTCAAGGACACCGCGAACCGCACGTGCAACCAGACCGCCGAGCCCGGCAACGTGGTGCACCTGTCGAACCTGTGCACCGAGATCCTCGAGGTCACCAGCGACGAGGAGACCGCGGTCTGCAACCTCGGCTCGGTCAACCTCGGCGCGCACGTGACGGACGGCGGGATCGACTGGGAGCGCCTGCGTTCCACCGTCCGCACGGCCGTGGTGTTCCTCGACCGCGTGATCGACATCAACTACTACCCGACCGAGCAGGCGGCGCGGTCCAACCCGCGCTGGCGCCCGGTGGGGCTCGGTGTGATGGGCTTGCAGGACGTGTTCTTCAAGCTGCGCCTGCCCTTCGACTCGCCGGAGGCCCGCGAGCTGTCGACGCGGATCGCCGAGGAGATCTACCTGACGGCGCTGGAGTCGTCGGCCGAGCTCGCCTCGTCGGCGGGCGCGCACCCGGCGTTCGCGGAAACCCGTGCCGCCAAGGGAGATCTGCAGCCCGACCTGTGGGGTGTGACGCCGACGCAGACCGAGCGCTGGTCCGCAGTCCGCGAGCGGATCTCCGAGCACGGCCTGCGCAACTCGCTGCTGATCGCGGTCGCGCCGACGGCCACGATCGCCTCGATCGCCGGCTGCTTCGAGTGCATCGAGCCGCAGGTGTCGAACACGTTCAAGCGCGAGACGCTGTCCGGTGAGTTCCTGCAGATCAACTCCTACCTGGTGCGGGAGCTCAAGTCCCGCGGCCTGTGGACGGACGCGGTCCGCAACCGCCTCAAGCAGGACGACGGTTCCGCGCAGGGCATCGGCGCACTGCCCGAGGACGTGCGCTCGCTGTTCCGCACGGCGTGGGAGCTGCCGCAGAAGGCGCTGATCGAACTGGCCGCCGCGCGCGGCCCGTACATCGACCAGAGCCAGTCGCTGAACCTGTTCGTCGCCTCGCCGACGATCGGCAAGCTCTCCTCGATGTACCTCTACGCCTGGAAAGCCGGGCTCAAGACCACGTACTACCTGCGCTCCCGTCCCGCGACGCGCATCCAGCAGGCGACCGTGGCGGTCCCGGCGGTGACGTCGGACGACGCCATCGCCTGCTCTCTCGAAAACCCCGAAGCCTGTGAGGCCTGCCAGTGACCACCCTGGAAAACACCACCCGCAAGAACGCCCTGCTCGACCCCGGCATGGACCTCACCCTGCGGCCCATGCGCTACCCGCTGTTCTACGAGCGCTTCCGCGACGCCATCAAGAACACCTGGACCGTCGAGGAGGTCGACCTCCACTCGGACCTCGCCGACCTGAACAAGCTGTCGGAGGCCGAGCGGCACCTGGTCAACCGGCTCGTGGCGTTCTTCGCGACCGGTGACACGATCGTCGCGAACAACCTGGTGCTCAACCTCTACGAGCACGTGAACGCGCCGGAGGCCCGGCTCTACCTGTCGCGGCAGCTGTTCGAGGAGGCCGTGCACGTCCAGTTCTACCTGACGCTGCTCGACACCTACCTGCCCGACGAGAACGACCGCGCCGACGCGTTCGCCGCCGTCGAGACGATCCCGTCGATCCGCGCCAAGGCCGAGTTCTGCTACAGGTGGATCGACTCCATCTCCGACCTCACGACGCTGCAGACGCGGGACGACCGCCGGTCGTTCCTGCTCAACCTCATCTGCTTCGCCGCGTGCATCGAGGGCCTGTTCTTCTACGGCGCCTTCGCCTACGTCTACTTCCTGCGCTCGCGCGGCCTGCTCAACGGCCTCGCCTCCGGCACCAACTGGGTGTTCCGCGACGAGTCGATGCACATGGCGTTCGCGTTCGACGTCGTGGACACCGTGCGCCGCGAGGAGCCGGACCTGTTCGACGAGTCGCTGTTCGAGCAGGTGCGGGAGATGCTGCGCGAGGCGGTGGACGCCGAGGTGCAGTTCGCGGACGACCTGCTCGGCGGCGGCGTCGCCGGCATGTCGGTGGCGGACATGCGCTCGTACCTGGAACACGTCGCCGACCGGCGCCTGCAGGTGCTCGGCCTCGAGCCGATCTACGGCTCCAAGAACCCGTTCGCGTTCATGGAGCTGCAGGACGTGCAGGAGCTGTCGAACTTCTTCGAGCGCCGCGTCTCGGCCTACCAGGTCGGGGTGACCGGCACGGTGTCGTTCGACGAGGACTTCTGACCGGTCCGGCCGGGGGCCTGCGCG
>NZ_JBHXCW010000330.1:0-6965 GCF_042725365.1 Lentzea sp. NPDC060358
CGTCCGGCCCCCGTCGCGGCGCTCAGCCCGCGGCCGTCGAGGTAGGCCCGGATCCTCTCCGGCGACGGCGCGGGCACCGCGCCGCCCTCACCGGCAGCACCGGCCGCGCCGCTCTCGCCGTCCTCCGGCACGTCGGGCCGCGGGTCGCCGGCGCACTCGGTGCTGCTGCCCGGCAGCACCCCGTCCACGAGGTACCGGTCGACCTTGGCGTCGACGCACGCGTTGCCGTGGTAGAGGCTGTGCTTGCCCTCGTCGACGACGGTGACGAGGTTGTGCCCCAGCCGTCGCGCCATCGCCGGGCCGCCCGCGTACTGGGTCTGCGCGTCCCCCTCCGCCTGCACGACGACGCCGACCGGGTAGCCGTCGCGCGCGAGCGCCACCGGCCGCTCCGGCGGCGTGAACGAGCGGAACGTGCACGGCGTCGGCGCGGCCCGCGCGACGCCGAAGCCGTACGGGTAGCGCTCGCGGAAGACGCGCATGTCCTCGTAGTAGAGGTGCAGGTCGGTCGGCCAGTCCGTCTCGCAGGTGACCGTGTCGAACGCACCGGACCGCAGCTCCGGCAGGCCGGTCCTCGCGAGCACCTGGCCCGCCGCGGCGCCCGCGGCGTTCTCCTGCCCCTCCCCCGACCGCAGCCCGGCCACGACCGACGCCAGGTCCGACCACAGTGGACGGTAACGGGCGCCCACGCCGACCGCGCCGTCGAACGCCGAGCGGCCGTACTCCCCCACCGGCGCGGCGTGCAGCTTCGCGGCCACCTCCTCCACCGCGGCGAGCACCTCGTCCCGCGTCCTGCCGAGCGCGAACCTCCCGTGGCGCTGACCGGCCCAGGCGGCCCAGGCCTCGACGTCGCCGCGGTAGGCCACGGCCTGCTGGCGGAACTGCTCGTGCCACACCCACTCCGGGTGCACGGCCGAGTCGAGCACGCTGCGGTCGAGCCTGCCCGGGAACAACGTCCCGTACACCGCGCCCAGGTACGTGCCGTAGGAGTAGCCGAGGTAGTTGACCTTCGACTCGCCGAGGGCCGCGCGCACCAGGTCCACGTCCCGCGCGGTGTTGGCGGTGCTGACGTGCCGGCGGATGCCGCCGCCGGACTTCTCGCAGGCCTCCTCGGCCTCCCGCGCCTCCGCCGCCCACTTCACGAACTCCTCGTCGTCCGGCCGGGAGTCCGGCACGGCGATCGCGGGCGTGGTGCGGCAGTGGAGCGCCGTCGAGCCGCCGGCACCGCGCGGGTCGAAGCCGACGAGGTCGTAGACCTGCGCGACCCCGGCGTCGGCGAGGAACAGCGGCAGGGCGAGCCCCGGCCCGCCGGGGCTGGTGAGCAGCACGCCGCGCCTGCGGTCGGCCGAGGCCGCCTTCCTGCGGCTCACGGCCAGGTCGATCCGGTCTCCCGCCGGGTTCGCGTAGTCGAGCGGCGCGACGAGGGTGGCGCACTCGAGCCCGGCGAGCTCGCCGGTGCACGGCGACCAGCGCACCGGCTGGGAGTGGTACTCGGCGAGGGGGTCGGGCGGGTTGGCCGACGCCGTCACGCCCGTGGCGGTGAGCACGACCACGCCGAGGACGAATGCCGGGAACCTGTGCAAGACCAACCTCCGTGCCGCACGAAAGACCACCGGTCCCCGAAGGTATGGCCGATCACCGGGCTCCACGGGTTGTGTCACCCGTCCCGGTGACGCCCCCCGCGTGGCCTTAAGCTGCGGGTATGACCAGCAGCAAGACCGAGGAGGAGCTCCCGCCCGCGCTCTCCGCCCGCACGATGCGCAAGATCGAACGCGCATCCGGCTCGCTCGCCACCGCCAGCGTGGCCGAGATGGAGCAGCGGCTGTCCTGGTTCGCGCGGATGCCCGCCGACCAGCGGGCGAGCGTGCTGCTGCTGATCCAGAACGGTGTCGCGGGCTTCGTCGAGTGGCTGCACGACCGGCAGCAGGCGATCCGGCTCACCGCGGAGGCGTTCCGCAGCGCCCCCAAGGACATCTCCCGCTGGGTGAGCCTGCGCCAAACCGTCGAGCTGGTCCGGATCGCGCTGGAGCTGTTCGAGGGGCAGCTGCCGGAGATGGCGGCGAACGACGCCGAGCGCGCGCTGCTGATGGAGGGCGTGCTGCGGTACGGCCGGGAGATCGCCTTCTCGGCCGCGACCTCGTACGCGGCGGCCGCCGAGGCGCGCGGCGCGTGGGACGCGCGGCTGGAGGCGCTGGTCGTCGACGGCATCGTGCGCGGTGACCCCGAGGAGTCGCTGCTCTCGCGCGGTGCCGCGCTGGGCTGGGACCCGGCGCTGGAGGCGACCGTGCTGGTCGGCAACCCCGGCGGCGAGGACCCGCCCGCGATCATCTACTCGGTGCGCAGCAAGGCCGCCCGCGCCGGGCGGCCGGTGCTGCTGTCGGTGCAGGGCTCGCGGCTGGTCGTCGTGCTCGGCGGGCCGACGGAGACCGGTGAGGACGTGCTGGGGCGCATCGCCGAGGGCTTCGGCGAGGGCCCGGTCGTCGCCGGCCCGACGGTCACGTCGCTGTCCGAGGCCCACCGCAGCGCCAGCGACGCGTTGAGCGGGCTGCGGGCGGTCGTGGGCTGGCCCGCGGCGCCCCGGCCCGTCCGGTCGCTCGACCTGCTGCCGGAACGGGCGCTCGCGGGCGACCCCGAGGCCGAGTGGCAGCTCGTCGACCGGGTGGCGCGGCCGCTGGAGGACGCGGGCGGCGCGCTGCTCGAGACCGTCGACGCGTTCCTGGAGGTCGGGGGCGTGCTGGAGACGTGCGCGAAAAGACTGTTCGTGCACCCGAACACGGTCAGATATCGCCTTCGGCGCGTTCAGGAAATGACCGGAAGAAATGCACATGACGCTCGAGACGCGCTTGTGCTCCGCGTCGCTTTGTCTGTAGGACGCCTTGCCCGCTCCCGGGGCCTGTGGTAGCGAACGAGCTGTGACGGAGTTCGCACACATCCGTTGGAGTGAGGGCCAAACGACCTTGCACACGGCTGACCTGCGCAGACGTCTCAGCCAGCGCTGCCGACGGACGCTTTTGTAGGGTCTCTACAAATACGATCGCCGTACTTCGTTCTTCACGACATGGGGTACCGGCGGGTCCACCGGCTTTAGTAATCGGCGTGATCGCACTCCTCGCGCCCGGACAAGGGTCCCAGACGCCCGGCATGCTCACCCCCTGGCTCGAACTGGAGGGGGCGGAGAAGCAGGTGCGCACGTGGTCGGAGATCACGGGGCTCGACCTCGTGCGCCTCGGCACCACGGCGGAGGCCGACGAGATCGTCGACACCGCGATCACCCAGCCGCTGGTCGTGGCCCTCGCCGTGCTCGCGTTCGGCGAGCTGCGCCGCCGCGTCGAGCTGCCCGCGGACGTCGTCGTCGCGGGCCACTCCGTCGGCGAGCTGGCGGCGGCGGCGATCGCCGGCGTCATCAGCGCCGACGACGCGGTCGCCCTCGCCGGTGTGCGCGGTGCCGCGATGGCGCGGGCGTGCGCGCTCGAACCGACCGGCATGGCCGCGGTGCTCGGCGGCGACGAGCAGGAGGTGCTCGCGCGCCTCGAGGAGCTCGGTCTCGTGCCCGCCAACCGCAACGGCGCCGGCCAGATCGTCGCGGCGGGCCCGCGTGCCGCCCTCGACGAGCTCGCGGAGACCCCGCCGGGAACGGCGAAGGTCCGCAAGCTCGCCGTCGCGGGCGCGTTCCACACCAGGTACATGGCGCCCGCCGAAGACGCGGTGCGCGCGCGTGCCGCCGAAGTCGCCACGCAGGACCCGTCGCTGCCGCTGCTGTCCAACAAGGACGGTCAGGCCGTGACCGACGGCGCCGAGGTGCTGAGCCGCCTGGTCTCCCAGGTCACCAGCCCCGTGCGCTGGGACGCCTGCCAGGCGACCCTCGTCGGGAAGGGCATCACCGCCTCGGTCGAGCTGCCGCCCGCCGGCGCTCTCACGGGTCTCGCGAAGCGTGCGATGAAGGGCACCGCCACTCTCGCCCTGAAGACCCCCGACCAGCTCGAGAAGGTCGCGGAGCTCTTCGACACCGTTGGAGCAGACAAGTGACGACCTTCCAGGCCCCGCAGGCCCCTGCGGGTAGCCGCATCCTCGGTCTCGGCAGCTACCAGCCGGAGACCGTGGTGAGCAACCACGACCTCGCCGCGCGCATGGACACCTCGGACGAGTGGATCCGCGAGCGCGTCGGCATCGTCAACCGGCGCGTCGCGGCCAAGGACGAGGGCGTCGTGGACATGGCCGTCACGGCCGGCGCGAAGGCGATCGAGGACGCGGGTCTCGCGCCCGCCGACATCGGCGGCGTCATCGTGGCGACGTGCACCATGCCGTCGACCATCCCGAACGCCGCCGCGCAGGTCGCGACCAAGCTCGGCATCCAGGCCGCGGCCGCGTTCGACCTCAACGCCGCGTGCGCGGGCTTCTGCTACGCCGTCGCGACGGCGGCGGACATCGTCCGCGCCGGCACCGTGCGCAACGTCCTCGTCATCGGCGCGGAGAAGCTCACCGACTGGACCCACCAGGACGACCGCTCGACCGCGATCATCTTCGCGGACGGCGCGGGTGCCGTCGTGGTCGGCGCCGGCGACACGAACGAGATCGGCCCCGTCGCGTGGGGCTCGGACGGCTCGATGTCCGAGGTCATCCGCATCGACGACCGCGACTCGTTCATCCACCAGGAGGGCCAGGCGGTCTTCCGGTGGGCGACGACGCAGGTCGCACCGGTCGCGATCCGTGCCGCCGAGCTCGCGGGGGTCGCACTGTCCGACGTGGACGTCTTCGCCCCGCACCAGGCGAACCTCAGGATCATCGAAGCGATCGCGAAGCGCCTGCGCAAGAATGGTGCGCGCGAGGACCTGAAGGTCGCTCGAGACATCGTCGACTCGGGCAACACCTCCTCCGCCTCGATCCCCATGGCGCTCGACCACATGCGGACCGCGGGCGAGATCTCCTCGGGAGACGTGGTGCTGATGGTCGGTTTCGGCGCGGGCCTGTCCTACGCGGGGCAGGTCGTCCGGTGCCCGTGAGCACCACCCAGGGTTTTTCCACCGTTTCAACCGAAAGGGAACTTCAGTGAGCGACAACGTCCTGTCCGGTCTTGCCGAGATCGTCGAAGAGGTCGCCGGCGTTGCCGCCGACGACGTCACCGCTGAGAAGTCCTTCGTGGACGACCTCGACATCGACTCGCTGTCGATGGTCGAGATCGCCGTCCAGGCCGAGGACAAGTTCGGCGTGAAGATCCCGGACGACGAGCTGGCCAACCTCAAGACCGTTGGTGACGCGGTGAACTACATCACCAGCAACAAGTGAGTTCCGGCATCGAGGTCGTCATCACCGGGCTGGGTGCCACCACCCCGCTCGGTGGTGACGTCACGTCGACCTGGGACGCGCTCCTGGCCGGCAAGTCGGGGGTCTCCCCCATGACCCACGACTGGGTCGAGAAGTACGACCTGCCGGTCAAGATCGCCTCACAGCTCGTCGTCGACCCGACCGAGGTGCTGCCCCGAGTGGAGGCACGCCGTCTGGACCGCTCCGAGCAGGTCGCCATCGTGGCGTCCCGCCAGGCGTGGGCCGACGCGGGCCACGACGACGACACCGTCGACCGCCAGCGCCTCGCCGTGATCATCGGCACGGGCATCGGCGGCGCGATCACCCTCCTGACCCAGGACGACCTCCTGGAGCAGCAGGGCCTGCGCAAGGTGTCGCCGCTGACCGTCCCGATGCTGATGCCGAACGGCCCGGCGGCCCACGTGGGCCTCGAGCTGAAGGCCCAGGCGGGCGTGCACGCCCCGGTCTCCGCCTGCGCGTCGGGCGCCGAGGCCATCGCGTGGGCCTACCGCATGATCAAGTCCGGCGAGGCCGACGTGGTCGTGGCGGGCGGCGCGGAAGCGTGCATCACGGCGATCCCGGTGGCGGGCTTCTCGCAGGCCCGCACGATGAGCACCCGCAACGACGAGCCGGAGAAGGCGTCCCGCCCGTTCGACACGGGCCGCGACGGCTTCGTGCTCGGCGAGGGCGCGGGCGTCATGGTCCTGGAACGCCGCGAGTTCGCGGAAGCGCGCGGTGCCAAGATCTACGGCCGCCTGGCGGGCATCGGCACCAGCGCCGACGGCTACCACATCACGGCCCCGGACCCCGAGGGCGTGGGCCAGTCGCGAGCGATCGCGGCGTCCCTGCGCTCGGGCGGCATCGACCCGTCCGACGTGGGCCACGTGAACTGCCACGCCACCTCCACCCCGGTGGGCGACGTGGCGGAAACGGTGGCGATCCGCAAGGCGATCGGCGACCACCCGGTCCTGACCGCCCCGAAGGGCGCCCTGGGCCACCTCCTGGGAGCAGCGGGCGCGGTCGAAGCCATCGTCACGGTCCTCTCGATCCGCGACGGCATCGTCCCGCAAACGCTGAACCTGGACAACCTCGACCCGGCGGTCACGCTGGACGTGGTGGCGGGCGAACCCCGCAAGATCAAGCTCGACGCCGCGGTGAACGACTCGTTCGGCTTCGGCGGCCACAACGTGGCCCTGGCCTTCACCCCGGCCTAGCACCACACACACGCACAGCCCCGGCCCGCACACCCGCGGTCCGGGGTTCAGTGCTTTCCGCCCCCTTGACCGCGCACGCTCGCGCAGGGGTCCCCTCGCGTTCCGGCTCCCCCGCGACCCAACGTACAGACGGGGTCCGACACTCCCGCGCGACGCGACGCGACGGGGCGACGGGGCGGGGCGGCGAGGGTGGGCAGAGCTGGGTGGGCTGGCAGCGCAGGTGATGTGCAGGCAAGGCAGTGGCAGGCCCAGGAGAAGGACAAGGTAGGGCCGACGCAAGGCCGGAGGCGAGCCCATCCGCGAGGCCGAAGGCGAGCCGATGCGACGGCGAAGCCGAGCAGGCTCGGCTCTTGGCTTTTACCGAGCGAGCCCGGTGGGGTGGTCCCGTCACGAGCAGTGCTGATGCATCCGGCCGCGCCCGAGGGGTCAGGTCAAGTCGACACGCTTTTCGTC
>NZ_JBHXCW010000331.1:0-6925 GCF_042725365.1 Lentzea sp. NPDC060358
TCGCACGCGAAGGAAGGTCGGGGCAGCCGGGGGCTGCCCCGGCCTTCCGCGTTCCGGGGTCTTCGAGCGCGCGGCCGTTGCGAAGAACACGCCGCACGGGCGGCGGTGCGCCGGATTGGTGGCGGTACGGTTTTCTGATCCGAACTGCACACCGTTGGAGTTGTGTACGACGTGCCCACCACTTTCGAGTACACCGACGTCCTGCCGCTCGCGAAGGACACCGAGACCGAGTACCGCCTCGTCACCTCCGACGGGGTGAAGCTCGTCGAGGCCGGTGACCGCAAGTTCCTCGAGATCGCCCCCGAGACGCTGACGCTGCTCGCGAAGGAGGCGATCCGCGACATCCAGCACCTGCTGCGCCCGTCGCACCTCGCCCAGCTGCGCAAGATCGTCGACGACCCCGAGGCGTCGGGCAACGACCGCTTCGTGGCGACGGACCTGCTGCGCAACGCCGCCATCTCCTCCGGCGGTGTCCTGCCGATGTGCCAGGACACCGGCACGGCGATCATCATGGGCAAACGCTCCGAGACCGTCCTGACCGGCGGCGACGACGAGAAAGCGCTCGCCCGCGGGGTGTTCGAGGCCTACCAGGAGCTCAACCTGCGCTACTCGCAGATGGCTCCGCTGACGTTCTGGGACGAGAAGAACACCGGCTCGAACCTGCCCGCGCAGATCGAGGTGTTCCACAAGCCCGGCCAGGACCCCGTCTACGAGTTCCTGTTCATGGCCAAGGGCGGCGGCAGCGCGAACAAGACGTTCCTCTACCAGGAGACCAAGGCGGTCCTGAACCCGAAGCGCCTCGCGTCGTTCCTCGACGAGAAGCTGCGCTCGCTCGGCACCGCCGCGTGCCCGCCGTACCACCTGGCCGTGGTCGTGGGCGGGCTGTCCGCCGAGCAGAACCTCAAGGTCGCGAAGCTCGCCTCGGCCCGCTACCTCGACACCCTGCCGGCCGAGGGCTCGCCGTCGGGCCACGCGTTCCGCGACCGGGACCTCGAGCAGCAGGTGCTGGAGCTGACCCGGAACTTCGGCATCGGCGCCCAGTTCGGCGGCAAGTACTTCTGCCACGACGTGCGCGTCATCCGGCTCCCCCGCCACGGCGCGTCGCTGCCGGTCGGTGTCGCGGTGTCGTGCTCGGCGGACCGCCAGGCGAAGGCCCGGATCACCCCCGAGGGCGTGTTCCTGGAGCAGCTGGAGCGCGACCCGGCCCAGTTCCTGCCCGAGGTCGAGGGCGAGGACCTGTCCGACGAGGTCGTCCGCATCGACCTCACCCGCCCGATGGCGGAGATCCGCGAGGTCCTCACCAAGCTGCCGGTGAAGACCCGTGTCTCGCTGACCGGTCCGCTGGTCGTGGCGCGCGACATCGCGCACGCCAAGATCAAGGAACGCCTCGACGCCGGCGAGGAGATGCCGCAGTACCTGAAGGACCACCCGGTCTACTACGCCGGCCCGGCCAAGACGCCCGAGGGCTACGCCTCCGGGTCGTTCGGCCCGACGACGGCCGGTCGCATGGACTCCTACGTCGAGCAGTTCCAGGCCGCCGGCGGCTCGCTGGTGATGCTCGCCAAGGGCAACCGGTCCAAGCAGGTGACGAACGCGTGCTCCTCGCACGGCGGGTTCTACCTGGGCTCGATCGGCGGCCCGGCGGCGCGGCTCGCGCAGGACTGCATCCGAAAGGTCGAGGTGCTCGAGTACCCCGAGCTCGGCATGGAGGCGGTCTGGAAGATCGAGGTCGAGGACTTCCCCGCGTTCGTCGTCGTCGACGACAAGGGCAACGACTTCTTCGCCGAGACGTCCACGCCGACCCTGCAGATCAGCTTCCGCCGTTAGCCCCGTGCGAGACCCCCGATCAAACAGTACGGTTGTCCTGTAACCGGGTGATCGGGGGTCTCGTCGTGATCCACCACGTGCAAGTGGCCTGCCCCGCAGGCGCCGAACACGCGCAGCGCGCCTTCTACACAGGCGTCCTGGACTGGGCCGAACTCCCCAAGCCACCGCTGCTCGCCGCGCGCGGCGGGTGCTGGTTCGCGGTACCCGGTGGCGGCGAGGTGCACGTCGGCGCCGAGGACGACTTCCGCCCCGCGCGCAAGGCCCACCCGGCGTTCGTGGCCGACGTCGTCGCGCTGGCCGAGGCCGTCGCGGCCGCCGGCCACCCGGTCGTCTGGGCCGACCCCGCGGAGATCCCCGGCAGGCTCCGCTTCCACACCGTCGACGGCGTCGGCAACCGCGTCGAGTTCGTCGCCCACGCCTGACGCGCGCCGGGCGATATGCGATATATCAGCCGGTCTCCTCGCGGGACTCCAGCACCAGGCGGCGGTCGCCGAGCGGCGCGGCCAGGCGCACGGTCAGCGGCACCTGGCGGACCTCCTGCGTGCACATCGTGCCGGGAGGCTGCTTGGTGATCGTGACCAGCGTGACCTGGACGACCTCGGCGGACTGGGCCGTCACCTCGGCGCGGGCCTCCTTGCAGCCACCGCCGACGCCGAAGACCTCGACGTCGCGGCCGTCGTTGAAGACGTAGGCCTCACCGCGGAAGGTGTCTGACAACGATGTCGAATCGACCTTCTCCTTCGCCACGGGCGTGACGTTGGGAGGCACGACGGGCTTCTCCTCCGAGATCGAGACGGGAGGCTGGGCCGGGGCGCTCGTGGGATTCGCGCCGGACGAGCCGGTCGAACCGGGAGCGGACGTACCCGTGCCGGCGGGCGCGGTACCCGGTGAGCTCGACCCGGCGGACGAGCCGGAGCCGGGCGCGCCGGACGAGCAGCCGGCGAGCACGGCGGCGAGAGCAACGGCAGCGACGGCGTTTCTCATGCGCACCATCCTTGCAAACCGGGACGAACGGTCCCGTGAAGTGAGGCGCCCGGCCGGCGGGGCAGGTGCCGGCCGGGCACCGCGAGGGGAAGGACTACTTCTGTTCCTGCCGCGACGTCAGCACGACCGTGCGCTCACCGAGGGGTTCGGACAGCTGCACCGTCAGCGGGGGGAAGCGGATGTCCATCGTGCACATCTGCTTGGTCAGCGGCGTGGTCTCGACGAGCTCGATCTTCACGGCGGACGCGCCCTGCTCCAGCACGGACGCGCTCGCCTTGCCGCACCCGCCCTCCTGGGCGACGACGCCGACGGTCTTGCCGTCACCCTGCGTCCACACGGTGCGCGGCTGGTCCGGCGCCAGGGCGGTGGCGTCGATCTTCGTCACGGGTTTCCCGTCCGGCGGCACCTCACCGGGCGCGATGCCCGGCGGGGGCGCCTCGGAGGGCGAGGTGGCGGTCGGCAACGTCGGACCGCCACCGGCCCCGGGGGTCGCGTTCTGCGCACTGCCACAGGCCGAGAGGACGAGCAGCAGGGCGCCAGTGCCAACCACGGTTCCTATGTGCCTCATGCACCAAGGACGGAACAGCGGTCACACCGGGTTGCAGCGACTTCCCTTCACAGTTGCCGCGACACGGCGGCCACGGCCTCGCGCACCGCGTCCAGGCGAGCCGCGGACGCCAGTCCCCCGTGGTAGAGGTGGAACTCCTGCACCCCGGCGTCCAGGTAGGCCAGCCACTCCTCCCCCAGCGCCGCGCCGTCCCGGGGCTTCGGGGGCAATGCCAGCACGTACGCGGCGATCCGCGTGCCCGGCGCGGCCGCGCGCAGCGCCTCGATGCCCGGTACCGCGACGTCGGGGCCGGGCCAGCACATCGTCGTCAGGACGTCGACGTCCGCGTCCACACCGCCGGCCACCGTCGCGAACGGACCGGTGCCCCAGGGGTCCGCGGTCACGTGCATCCCGATCCGGACCGACGGCGCCGCGGCGCGGATCTCGCCGACCAGCCGCTGCCGCAACGACCTCACGACGCCGGTGCGCACGGCGCGCACGTCGTCCGCGAGCGCACCCAGCGCTTCCTCGACACCGGGTGCGCCGCGGTCGACCCCGGCCCGGACCGCTGCGCGCAGGGCATCCGGGTCGGCGTACAGGGCCGTGCACGACGAGCAGAAGCACAGGGACAACAGCTTCTGCTGCACGGCGTTCCAGTCGGTGCCGTCGGTCTTCTCGTGGTGCCCGCCGTGGAAGAAGCCCAGCGGCCCGCACGCCTCCAGGACGACCCCGTCCGGCGCGCCGAGTTCCAGCACCTCCGACACGAGCGCGGACGCGTACTCGACGACGTCGGGCTGGGAGGTGCACAACGCGTACGGGTAGCGGTCGCCGAAGGCGTTCACCACCGTCACGTCCGGGTGCAGGTCGCCCAGGCGCGAGTTGTGCGTCAGCACCGTCCACGCGTAGACGGGCAACCCGGCGGCGCGCACCAGGGACGCTGCTTCGCCGAACGAGTCGGCACCGTCCATCCAGGACGGTTGCGCGGGCACGAGCCGCCCGTACTCCTTCTCCCGCACCGGCAGGTAGAGCGCCGCGTGCCGCGCGTCGACCAGCCGGTGCTCCGGGTGCAACGGCGTCGCGGCGCGCACGGTGTGGTACGACGCGGCGAGCGCGATCGCGTCGACACCCAGGTCCCGGTAGCGCGCCACGGCGTCCGGGTCACCGATCAGGTCCCACGGGTAGGCGTGGACAACCGACTTCACCACCGGGGCCGCTTCCTCTCGTAGCTCGGGTCGTGCTTCTGCATGTAGCCCGTGTCGTCGCGGGACGTGATGCCGCACCGGGTGTAGTTCTCCGCCAGTCGTGCCAGCGCGTCGCGGTCCAGCGTGACGCCGAGGCCGGGTGTCGCCGGGACGGGCACCGCACCGTCCACGAAGGACAGCACGCCCGGTTCGACGACCTCGTCGGCCGCGTTCCACGGGTAGTGGGTGTCGCAGGCGTAGTTCAGGTTCGGCGTGGCGGCGGCCAGGTGCGTCATCGCGGCGAGCGAGATGCCGAGGTGCGAGTTCGAGTGCATCGACAGGCCGATGCCGAACGTCTGGCAGATCATGCCCAGCTGCCGCGACCGCTGCAGCCCGCCCCAGTAGTGGTGGTCGGAGAGCAGGACCTGCACGGCGTCCTGCTCCACCGACGGCCGCAGGTGCCCGAACGCGACCACGCACATGTTGGTGGCCAACGGCATCGGGGCCTGCCCGGCCACCTCGGCCATCCCGGAGATCCCCGGCGCCGGGTCCTCCAGGTACTCCAGCACGCCGTCGAGCTCGGCGGCGACCTTGATCGACGTGGCGGGCGTCCAGGCCGCGTTCGGGTCGAGGCGCAGCGGGTGGTCGGGGAACGCCTCGCGCAGCGCGCGGATCGCCTCGATCTCCTGCTCCGGCGCGAAGACACCGCCCTTGAGCTTGATCGACCCGAACCCGTACTCGGTGATCATCGTGCGTGCCTGCTCGACGATCCCGGCGGGGTCGAGGGCCTCGCCCCACCGGTCGGGCTCGGCGCCGGGGTGTCCCGCCCACTTGTAGAACAGGTAGGCGGAGTACGGCACGGCGGAGCGGACGGCGCCGCCGAGCAGGTCGTGCACCGGGCGTCCCAGCGCCTTGCCCTGGATGTCCAGGCACGCGACCTCGAACGGCGAGTACACCCGGTCGACGGTGCTCTCGGCCGTGATGTCGCCCGTCAGGCCGTGCTTGTCCAGGCCGACCTCACCGCCCAGCACGGCGGCGACGCGCGCGTGCATCTCGTTGAGGGCGAAGACGTCGAGCCCGACCAGCGAGTCCACGACGGACCGCGAGCGCTCCAGGTGCGCGAGGTCGCCGTAGGTCTCCCCCAGTCCGGAGATGCCCTCGTCGGTGTGCACCTCGACGATCGTGCGCAGCGCCCACGGCTCGTGCACCCCGGCCGCGTTCAGCAGTGGCGGGTCGCGGAAGGCGACAGGGGTCAGAACGATCTCGGTGATCTTCACAGCGCGCCCCGTCCTCTCAGGCCAGCAGTGCCTTGCCGGCGGCGATGATCTCGTGCAGCGCGGCCAGGTGCTCGTCCGTCGGATCGACCAGCGGCGGGCGCACGCCGCCGACCTCGAACCCGTTCGCGCGCACGGCCGCCTTCACCAGTGCGACGGCGTAGCCGGGAACCTTGTCCCGCAGCTCGACCAGGGGCTTGTAGAACTCGAGCAGGAACCGGTTCGCGAGCGCGGAGTCGCCCGCCTGCACGGCGTGGTAGAACCCGAGCGAGATCTCCGGCGCGAAGCAGAACACCGCCGACGAGTACAGCTCGACGCCGATCCCCCGGTACGCGAGCTGGGTCATCTCCGCGGTGGGCAGGCCGTTGAAGAACTGGAACGGCTTGTCGGCCCCCGCGCGGACGGACAGCACGATCCGCTGCATCTGGTCGAGGTCGCCCAGGCCGTCCTTGAAGCCCACGACGTTCGGGATCCGCGCGACCTCGACGGCGGCCTCCGGCGTGAACTTCGCGTTGTTGCGCTGGTAGACGATGATGGGCAGCTCGGTGACGGCGGCGGACTCGGTCACGAACCGCACGAGACCGGCGGCCGGGTTGGTGACGAGGTAGGGCGGCAGCAGCAGGATGCCGTTGGCTCCCGCGCGTTCGGCCGCCTGGATGAACTGCTTGGTGGCGACGATCGAGCCGCCGGCGCCCGCGAACACCGGCACCCGGCCCGCGGTCGCCTCGACCGCCACGGCCACCGCGCGCTCGAACTCCTCCAGCCCCAGCGCGTGGAACTCGCCGGTGCCGCAGGCGGCGAACACCGCGCCCGGCCCGGCGGAGACACCGTGCTTGACGTGCTCGGCCAGCACGTCGTACGCGATGTTCCCCTCGGCGTCGAACGGGGTCACCGGGAAGAACAGCACACCATCGAGTTGCATACCTACACACTCATCCCTTGATCGCTCCGGTGGTGGTCCCACGCAGGAAGGACTTCTGCGGCGGCAGGTGCACGACGAGGCCCGGCACCGGCGCGGACGCGGCGACCGCGAGGCCGAGCGTAACCAGGAACAACAGCACGGACCGCGATGAGCGGGAGGAGCAACGGTCCCCGGGCGCTTCCCGCCGGGG
>NZ_JBHXCW010000332.1:0-6925 GCF_042725365.1 Lentzea sp. NPDC060358
GCCAGTACCTGAACGGCAGGAAGTCGATCCCGACGCCCGACATCCGCCGCCCGGTGGACCCGGAGCGCCGGCTCACGGTGCACGGCGCCAGGGAGAACAACCTCCGGGACATCGACGTCTCCTTCCCGCTCGGGGTGCTCACCGCCGTCACCGGCGTCTCGGGCTCCGGGAAGTCGACGCTGGTCAACGACATCCTCTACACCCACCTGGCCCGGGAGCTGAACGGCGCGAAGTCGGTCCCCGGCCGCCACACCCGGGTCGACGGCGACGACCCGGTCGACAAGGTGGTCCACGTCGACCAGTCGCCCATCGGCCGTACGCCCCGGTCCAACCCGGCCACGTACACCGGCGTCTTCGACCATGTCCGCAAGCTCTTCGCGGAGACGATGGAGGCGAAGGTGCGCGGCTATCAGCCCGGCCGGTTCTCGTTCAACGTCAAGGGCGGCCGCTGCGAGGCGTGCGCGGGCGACGGCACCATCAAGATCGAGATGAACTTCCTGCCGGACGTCTACGTCCCCTGCGAGGTCTGCAAGGGCGCGCGGTACAACCGCGAGACGCTGGAAGTGCACTACAAGGGCAAGACGATCTCCGAGATCCTCGACATGCCGATCGAGGAGGCCGCGACCTTCTTCGAGCCGATCAACGCGATCTACCGCCACCTGAAGACGCTGGTCGAGGTCGGCCTCGGCTACGTGCGGCTCGGGCAGCCGGCGCCGACGCTGTCCGGCGGCGAGGCGCAGCGCGTGAAGCTCGCGTCGGAGCTGCAGAAGCGGTCGACGGGCAAGACGGTCTACATCCTCGACGAGCCCACGACGGGCCTGCACTTCGAGGACATCCGCAAGCTGCTGGGCGTGATCAACGGCTTGGTGGACAAGGGGAACACCGTCATCGTCATCGAGCACAATCTCGACGTCATCAAGACGTCCGACTGGATCGTCGACATGGGTCCCGAAGGGGGCTCCGGCGGAGGTATGGTCGTGGCAGAGGGCACACCCGAGCAGGTCTCCGAGGTCGAGAAGAGCTACACGGGGCAGTTCTTGCTGCAGGTGCTCGAGAACGAGGAGGTGTCGGCAGCAGGGTGATGATCCCACTCGACGCGCTGGCCCACCGCGAGATCCTTCGGGCATCACGCGAGGAGCCCTCAGCGCACCCCTTCAGCCTCGTAGAGGTGCTCGACTCGACGGAGCAGGCACTCCGCCGCGTCGTGGCTGCCGGTTGGTTGCGGGCCCTGGAACGGCTTCCTCAGCTCACCGGCAAGTGAACACGGACGGCCTAGTGGGACGCTCGAGTCCCGCTAGAGCCGTAGTACACGCCGTGAGGAATCGCGGTCACCTGTGAGTTCTATCGGTTTGCTGTCACTCGGACGAGGTATCCGGGATGATGGTGGCCGTGTCACTCAACCGCTATCGCTTCCACAGCGTGTGGCACATTGCCGCGTCTCCTGACGCCGTGTACGAGGTGCTGTCCGACATCGCGAACTACCCGAAGTGGTGGCACGAGGTCCGGTCGGCCAGGAGGATCGACGACGAGACGGGCGAGCTGCACTGCCGCTCGTTCCTCCCGTTCGACCTCGTCGTGCAGGTACGCCACAGCATCCGGAACCAGCAGGCCGGCCTGCTGCGCGCGACGCTGTCCGGTGATCTCGAGGGCTTCGCGAGCTGGGAGATCATCGGCAGGGACGGCGGCACGGACCTGATGTTCGACCAGGAGGTCGTCGTCAACAAGGCGCTGCTGCGGCGCCTGGTGCTGATCGCGAAGCCGTTCTTCCGCGGCAACCACGACCTGATGATGCGCGGCGGGTTCAAGGGCCTGAAGCAGGTGCTCGAGGAGAAGCCCGCCGGCGCGTGACCGTCCCGCCGGCTCGGGATCAGGCGCGGCCGGACAGGTGCCGCACCAGCAGTGCGAGCTGGTCCGCGTACCTCGCGGCGAACTCGGGCGTTGCCGGGTCCTCGCCGGTGATCTGGCCCGCGGTCTGCCGCAGGGTCAGCGGCGCGGAGGCCGCCGCCATCAGCGCCAGCAGCAGGAAACCGGGGTCGAGGTCCGCCGGCAGTTCGCCCGCCTCCTGCCGGTCGCGCAACTGGTCGACCTGGCTGCGCAGGAACGCCTCGTCGACGGTCGGGCTGTCCCCGGCCAGGTTCGCCCACGCCCACAGGCGGCCATGGTCGGTGAGCGTCGTTTGCACGAAGCCCGCCAGCACCTGGTCGAGCGGCTGCGCGGTGCTCGCCATCTCGGCCGCCGTGGTGTGCCAGCTCGTCGCGATCTCCTTGTAGAGACCCTCTTTGCCGCCGAAGTAGTACGAGATCAGCTGTTTGTTCACGCCTGCCCGCGCCGCGATGTCCGTCGTGCGCGTGGCCGCGTACCCCTTCGCGCCGAACTCCGCCGCGGCCGCCTCGATCAGCAGGGCCCGCGTGCGTTCCGGGTCGCGCTTGCGTTCCGAGGCACTGGGAGAGCGGCGTTGATCCACCGCCACACGGTAGCCGACGGTCCTTTATCAACCAATGAGTTGACTTAATCAACCGTACGGTTGAAACTTAGCGGCATGAGAATCGCTGTGGTGGGTGGGGGAATCGGCGGGCTGTGCCTGGCGCACGGGTTGCGCCGGGCCGGCGTGGACGTGGCGGTGTACGAGCGCGAGCTCTCGCGCACGGACCGCCTGCAGGGGTATCGGGTGCACATCAACCCGGACGGTGCCGCCGCGTTGCGGGAGTGTTTACCGGCGGCCGGGTGGGAGCGGTTCGAACGGAGCGCGGGCACCGGCGGCAACGGGTTCGGCTTCCTGACCGAGCAGCTCAAGCCCCTGCTGGTGCTCGAACCGGAGGCGGAGAAGCACTACTCGGCCAGCCGGATCACGCTCCGGCAGGTGCTGCTCGACGGGCTGGACGTGCGGTTCGGCAAGCGGTTCGAGCGCTACGAGCAGGGCGACGGCATCACGTTGCACTTCGAGGACGGCACGACCGCCGGGTGCGACGTGCTCGTCGGCGCCGACGGCATCCGGTCCCGCGTGCGCGAGCAGTACCTGCCGCACGCGGGCACCGAGGAGGTCGGCGTCACCGCGGTGGCGGGCAAGCTCTTCCTCGACGACCACGACTGGATCCCGCGTGCTCTCCTCGAACGGGCCAACACGATCGTCCCGACGAGCAGGTGCGGGATGTTCCTGGCCAGCCACGACGGGCTCGGGCACACGGACGCAGACGGGGTCTTGTTCGACAACACGCGTCCGTACCTGATGTGGGCGTACGCGGCGAACGACCTCGATCTGAGCGAGGGGTTGCAACAGGCCGTGTTGCGCCGGATCGCCCAGTGGAGTCCGGACCTGCAACGGATCGTGCGGTCGACGGACCCGGACACGGTCAGTCAGTGGCGCATCAGGTCGTCGAAGCCCATCGAACGCTGGGGGAGCACGAACGTCACGTTGCTCGGCGACGCCATCCACGCGATGACCCCGATGCGCGGTATCGGTGCCAACGTGGCGTTGCGGGACGCGCAGTTGCTCGCGCGCAAGCTCGCCGAGAGCGGCCTCGACGGCATCCGCGCCTACGAGGCCGAGATGTACGACTACGGCTTCGCGGCCGTGCGCGACTCACTGCGCGCTGCCAAGCAGTTCGCGGAGGGGAGCCCCTTCTCGCGCACCGTCTTCCGGACCGTGCTCAGGACGGCGTCGGCGGTGCCCGCGGTGAAGCGCGCGATGTTCTAGGAATTCGTTTGAACCGTTCCGGTCCGCTCTGCGTGTGGTGTGCATCGGAGGGCACGAGCCAGGAGGCCGGGGATGATCCGCAAGAGCGTCGCAGCCGTCGCACTGGGGTTGATCTCGCTGACCGCCTGCACCGGCACGCCGGAGAGCAAGCCGGTCGCGCAGCAGCAGCAGCAGGACGGCGTGGTGGCGCTGAAGATCGCGCAGATCGAGGACCTCGGCCCGGTCGTCACCGACGCCGGGGGCTTCACGCTCTACCGGTTCGACGGCGACCGGCCGAACGTGTCCACTTGCGACGGTGAGTGCGCCGCGACCTGGCCGCCGGCCACGGTCGCGGGCGAGAACTTCTCGGCCGAGGGCGTCGCGGCGATCGGGAGCATCGTCCGCGAGGACGGCAGCCGCCAGCTCACCGTCGACGGCATGCCGCAGTACCGGTTCGCCAAGGACGCCAAGCCCGGCGAGACCAAGGGGCAGGGCCTGCAGGGCAAGTGGTTCGCCACCGGCGAGTCCGGTGAACGCACGCAGCTCACCGCCCGCACCGGCGTGATCTCCGGCCTCGGCGCGGTGCTGACCAACAACGCCGGCCTGACGCTCTACCGGTTCGACGGCGACACGGCGCAGCCGCCGGTGTCCACTTGCGACGGCGGGTGCGCGCAGACCTGGCCGCCCGTCCTCGTGGAGGGCGGCCAGCCGCGGGTGAAGGGGGTCGACCCGAAGCTGCTCGGCACCATCACGCGCAAGGACGGCAAGAAGCAGCTCACCGTGGCCAACTGGCCGCAGTACACGTTCAAGAACGACACCAGGCCCGGTGAGGCCAAGGGGGCCACGGTGGCGAAGTGGTTCGCCACGGCCACCGACGGCAAGAAAGCTCTGCAGAACAAGGCGATCGCACTCACCAGCGCGACCGTCGCCGATCTCGGCGTCATCGCCACCGACGCCGACGGCATGACGCTCTACCGCTTCGACGACGACTCCGCGGACCCGTCGGTCAGCACCTGCCAGGGGCAGTGCGCGCAGCAGTGGCCGCCCGCCTTCGTCAGCGAGGGGTTCCAGGTGCAGGGCGTGGACTCCGCGCTCGTGGGAACGATCGAGCGGGACGGGAAGAAGCAGCTCACCATCGCGGGGTGGCCGCAGTACCTGTTCGCAGGGGACGGGGTGTGCGGTGAAGCCAACGGGCAGGGCGTTGGCGGCAAGTGGTGGGCCACCAAGGCCGACGGAAGTCGCGCCGGCCGGTAACAGGGGAGAGGGAAGCCCCGGCGAGAACCCCTCGCCGGGGCTTCGCCCTACCTCAGGCGCAGCAGGACCGCCTGCTCCGGTTCCAGGACCGGCAGTTGCACGCCGACGTCCGAGAGCACGGAACCGGGCAGCTCCAGCGGTTCCCAGCGCCCGGGACCCCGCTGGGTCAGCGTGGGACGCCCGGCGGGCGCGTCGAACGACAACCGGTACGTTCGCTGCGGGTCGAGCCCCGGCAACCGGACGCGGCGCGGCTTGTTCTGCGTCGAGGTCGTGAGCTGGACGTAGCCGAACAGCGCCTCGGACCGGTCGGCGGCCACGATGCCGTGCACCCACGCCGCCGGGTCCGGGTGGTCGGAGTGCACGACGGTTCCGGTGTGCACCAGCGAACGCACGTCCTTGTAGTACTCGATCGAGGCCTGCAGGCCGGCGCGTTCCTCGTCGGTGGCCGAGTTGATGTCCCACTCGATGCCGAAGTGCCCGAACAGCGCCGCCGCGACGCGGAACGAGAGGTCGTGCACTCGCCCGGTCGTGTGCGACTTCGTCGGGCCGACGTGCGCGCCCATCAGCTCGGGCGGCAGGAACACCCCGGTCCACCGCTGGATCAGCTGGCGTTCCAGGGCGTCGTTGCAGTCCGACGTCCACACGCGGTCGGTGCGGTCGAGCACGCCGAGGTCGATCCGCCCGCCGCCGGACGAGCAGCTCTCGATCTCCACGTGCGGGTGCCGCGAGCGCAGCTCGTCGAGCAGCCGGTAGTAGGCGGCGGTCTGCTCGTGCACGCGCGAGCCGATCAGGTCGCGGTTGTGGTCCCACTTCACGAACGCGATGTCGTTGTCCGCCAGCACCGACGACACGCGTTCGAGGATGTACGCGTAGGCGTCCGGGTGCGCGATGTTGAGCACCTGCTGGTTGCGCGACGGGGGCGGCAGCACACCGGGACGCGGCCCGAGCACCCAGTCCGGGTGGGCGCGGTAGAGGTCGGAGTCCGTGTTGACCATCTCCGGCTCGAACCAGAGCCCGAACTCCATGCCCAGCGCGCGGACGTGCTTGATCAACGGCGTGAGTCCGTCCGGCCACACGGTCTCGTCGACGTACCAGTCGCCCAGGCCCGCGGTGTCGTCGCGGCGGTGGCGGAACCAGCCGTCGTCGAGCACGAACCGCTCGACGCCCATCGCGGCGGCGGTGTCGGCGAGCGACGTCAGGCGCGCGAGGTCGTGGTCGAAGTACACGGCCTCCCACGTGTTCAGCACGACCGGGCGCGGGCGCAGCGACCGCTCCCGCAGCTGCCGGTGGAACGCCGCGCTGATGCCGTCGACGCCCTCGGGGGAGTAGGCCGCGTAGAGCCACGGCGACTCGTACTCCTGGCCCGGTTCGAGGACGATCTCGCCCGGCAGCAGCAACTCGCCGCCCCCCAGCACAGGCTGGCCGTCGACCAGGTTCTCCGCGTACGTCACGTGGTTGCCGCTCCACGCCACGTGGACCGCCCACACCTCGCCGTCGCGGAACGAGAACCCCGGCGTGCCGGCCAGCAACCCGATGGTCGCGTCGTGCCCGGTGCGCCCGCGCCGGCTTTCCCGCACCCACGAGCCGAACTGCAGCGCCTGCCGCTGCGGCGCGCGCTCACGGCTCCAGCGGCCGGTGAAGTCGAGGAGTTCGGTGGCCTGGGCGGGAACCGGGAGCGCGGTCTCCAGGCCCTCCAGCGCGTACGGCGTCGTGCCGTCGTTGCGGACGACGTGCCGCAGGCGGAGCATGCCGGACGCCAGCAGCTCGACCGTGCCGCTCACCGTCAGCTCGGCGGCCTCGTCCGACGCGGCGTACCGGAAGACGCCGCCCTCGGCGGAGGACGACGTGACGGTCAGCGCGGGCGCGAAGTGCTCGCCCGCGCGGTGCCCGCGCAGGCCGGGGCGACCGGCGTACCCGGCGCCCGCGTCGGGCAGCAGCGCGAGCGGGACCGGTAGGTCCGGCGCGTTATTCGGGTTGGTCCAGGAGACGACGTCGACC
>NZ_JBHXCW010000333.1:0-6843 GCF_042725365.1 Lentzea sp. NPDC060358
ACCGAATGTGGTGCCGCCACTCTAAAAGCCTAAGGTATCCGGGGTGCTTGGGGGTGCCTACCCACCCTAATGCACCCACGGGTGTTAGTACGTCGGCAGGCTCGGGTCGACCTCGCGGGCCCACGCCAGCACGCCGCCACCCACGTGCACCGCGTCCTTGAACCCCGCCTTGTGCAGGGCCGCGAGGGCCTCCGCCGACCGGGCACCGGACTTGCAGTGCAGCACCAGCGGCTTGTCCTGCGGCAGCTCGCTGAACGCCTCACCCGAGAGGATCTTGTCCTTCGGGATCAGCACCGAGCCCGGGATCTTCACGATCTCGTACTCGTGCGGCTCGCGGACGTCCACCAGCAGGAAGTCCTCACCGGACTCCTGCTTGTGCTTGAGCTCGAGCGGGGTGATCGTGTTGCCCGCGGCGGCCTGCTGCGCGTCCGTGGACACGACACCGCAGAACGCCTCGTAGTCGATCAGCTCGGTGATCTTCGGCGACTCCGGGTCCTTGCGGATCTTGATGGTCCGGTACGACATCTCGAGCGCGTCGTAGACCATCAGGCGGCCCAGCAGCGGGTCGCCGATGCCCGTGAGCAGCTTGATCGCCTCGGTGACCATGATCGAGCCGATCGACGCGCACAGCACGCCCAGCACGCCGCCCTCGGCGCACGAGGGGACCATGCCGGGAGGCGGCGGCTCCGGGTAGAGGTCGCGGTAGTTGAGGCCCTGGCCGTCCGGGGCGTCCTCCCAGAAGACGCTGACCTGGCCCTCGAACCGGAAGATCGAGCCCCAGACGTACGGCTTGCCCAGCAGCACCGCGGCGTCGTTCACCAGGTACCGGGTGGCGAAGTTGTCCGTGCCGTCGAGGATCAGGTCGTAGTCGCGGAAGATCTCCAGCGCGTTCTCGGAGTTGAGGTGCGTCTGGTGCAGGACCACCTTGACGAACGGGTTGATCTCGGCGACCGAGTCGCGCGCGGACTCGGCCTTGGGACGGCCGACGTCGGACTGGCCGTGGATGACCTGGCGCTGCAGGTTCGACTCGTCCACGACGTCGAAGTCCACAACGCCGAGCGTGCCGACCCCGGCCGCGGCCAGGTACAGCAGTGCCGGGCTGCCCAGGCCGCCCGCGCCGACGACGAGCACCTTCGCGTTCTTCAGCCGCTTCTGCCCGTCCACCCCGACGTCCGGGATGATCAGGTGCCGGCTGTAGCGCGCGACTTCTTCCTTGGTCAGCTCCGCGGCTGGCTCAACGAGCGGCGGAAGCGCCATGCTGGTCCTCCTCGACGAATGTCTCCGTGTCCGAGACAACGTCTACCCTGCCTCGACTCTTCCCGGTTGGAAAGCCGTCTCAGCCTGCGGGAAACGCGTTCGGCCTGCACACCTTGCCGTCGGCGGGCACGACGTCCTGGCCCGCGTTGAGCTGGGAGACGAAGTCGTTCGAGACGCCGAAGGTCTGCTGCATCATCACCGGCGCCGGCGCGTCGTTCTCCGCGCAGGCCGCGTGCCCGCTGCCCAGGGCGTGGCCGACCTCGTGGTTGATCACGTAGGTCCGGTAGCCCGCCAGGTCGCTGCCGTAGACCATGGCGCCGCGCACCCAGCGGGCGACGTTGATGATCACGCGCTTCTGCTGGGAGTTGAAGCAGGAGGTCTCGAACGGGATCTCCTTGCCGCAGAGCGTGTGCGTCGTCTTCGTGGTGCTCAGCGACACGACGAAGTCCGGGTTCTGGTTCGCCTCGACCCGCTGCAGCGCGACCTGCTTGGTGCCGATCCAGCTGCGCGGGTCGGACAGGATGCCCTCGACCGTGCGGCCGAACGCCGCCGCGTCGTCGTTGTAGTCGGCGGGCTTCACGCCGTCCTCGACGGCGATCGCGTACTTGCGGAACTTCGGCGCGTTGGCCTCGCCGACGCGCGCGCTCGCACCGGCGATGACCTTGAACGTGCCGACGCCGTCCTCGGAGAACTGCGGACCGGCCGGCAGCTCCGCGGTGGGCACGTTGAGCTGCGGCTTCTTGCCGGGCACCTCGGACGCGGGCGGTTCGGGGGTGCCCTTGGCCGGGGTCTCGGCGGCATTGGTGCTGTTCTGGTCGCCGGGCGTGGGCGACTTGGGCTGCACCGTGTCGAGCACCACGAGCGCGGTGAGCACGAGGAGCACCGGGATCGCGTAGATCCGCCACCCGTAGTGGGCGATCAGCTTCTTCACGCCGCGGCGCTTGCGGGGCCGCCGCAGCGCCGCGGTGCCCTCGGGTTCCCAGGCGGCCGCGAGCGGTTCCGCGCTGGTCCGGCGCTCGCCGCGGCGGTAGCGGTCGGCGGGCGGGCCAGGTCGTCCTCGCTCGGGGGCGCGATTCACGCCCACCAGGGTCCCACATCCCCCGGATGGCCGTCGTTCGTCACCATGCGTGCCCGTCCACGGCCTCCCACATGCCCAGCACCGCCCTGGCGACGGTCGCGGGCCGTTCCATCTGGGCGACGTGGCCGGTGTTCGGGAGCACCAGCAGCCGTCCCCTCGGCAGCAACCTGGCGGTCCGGGGGCCCTTCTGCACGCTGACGAGCCGGTCCTTGTCGCCCCAGAGCACCAGCGTGGGCGCCTTGACCAGCGGGAGGATGCGCCACAACGACCTCGGGCCGGGCGTGAGCCAGTTGCTCATCAGGCCGACCGTGCTGCGGTTGAGCGCGGTGCCCGCCCACTTCTGCCGGGCGCGCTCCTCGTTCTCCCTGATCGACTCCTCGATGCGGTTGTCCGGCACCAGGCTCGGGTCGGCGAAGCACAGCTGGAGCATCTGCCGGGTGCGGTCGTGGGCGGTGAGCTTCGCGAGCTCGCGGCGGACCTTCGCCCCGACCACCGGGAGCACCGCGAGGGCCATCCGCGGGTCGGACATGCGGTCGAGGCGCGGCCGGAGGTCGGGCACCGCCGGGCTGACGAGCGTGAGCGTCTTCACCAGGTCCGGCCTGGTCGCCGCGGTGATGACGGAGATCGCGCCGCCCATCGAGTTGCCGAACAGGTGCACGGGCTCGCCCAGCGTCTCCAGGTAGCCGATGACCGTGCGCGCGTGCGTGGCCAGGCTGAAGTCGTAGCCGGGGACCGGTTCGGACCGCCCGAACCCGGGCAGGTCGAGCGAGTGGCCGCGGACGTGGCCACGCAGCTGGGCGGCGAGGTCGGTCCAGTTCGTCGCGGAACCGCCGAGCCCGTGCACGTAGACGGCGGCGGGCCCGTCGCCCGGCGTGACCCTGACGTGGACCTGGTGGCCGTCGACCTGGCGGAACTCGCCGGGCCACGGCGTCTGCGACGTGTCCAGGGGCGGGAGTTCGGCCTGGGACAACGGGGCGGGAATCAGCGTGCTCACCGGACCAGGATGCGGGAAAGAACGCCGAGATGGTTCCCGGATGTGGGCTACCAGCGAGTAAGGTTGCCTCCGAGCCCCGGTCAGGCAACCCCTCACCGACGGCCTGATGACTCGTGCTGGAGGCACCATGACGGAGACGGCGCAGAGCGCACCCGCAGGCAGGGGCGTTCGACTGCCGCGCACCGCACGCCGCGCCCAGCTGCTGGCGGCGGCGCAGGACGTGTTCGTGGCCAACGGCTACCACGCCGCGGCGATGGACGAGATCGCGGAACGCGCGGGTGTGTCCAAGCCGGTGCTGTACCAGCACTTCCCCGGCAAGCTCGAGCTCTACATGGCGCTGCTCGAGTCCCATGTGGACGAACTGGTGAGCCGCGTGCGCACCGCCATCGGCTCGACGTCGGACAACAAGCTCCGCGTCCGCGCCGCCGTGGCCGCGTTCTACGACTTCGTGGACGGCGAGGGCCAGGCGTTCCGGATGGTCTTCGAGTCCGACCTGCGCTCCGAGCCCGCCGTGCAGCAGGCCGTCGAGCGCGCCACCACCGACTCGGTGGACGCGATCACCGACACCATCACCGCGGACGCCGGGCTGGACCCCGAACGGGCCCGGCTGCTGGCCGTCGGCCTGGTCGGCCTCTCGCAGGTCACCGCGCGGTCGTGGCTCGCCGACAACCGCCGCGTGGCGAAGGAGGACGCGGTCGCGTTGATCTCGAACCTCGCGTGGCGCGGCATCGGCGGCGGTTTCCCGCTCCAGCACTGACGGCGGTGGAGGGCCCCACCGCGGCGGGGCCCTCCGTCACATCAACGCCGCTATCCGCCGGGCGACGTCCTCGGAGCGTTCCAGCGGCAGCATGTGCCCGGCCTTCGGGTAGATCACGAACTCGGCCGACGGCAACGCCTCCGCGAGCACCCGTGCGTGCCGCATCGGTGTGAGCACGTCCCACGACCCGGCCATCACCACGGTCGGGACGTCCGACAGCACCGCGAGAGCTTCCCTGCGCTGGTGCAGCGTCAGTTCCTCGCGGATCCCGGCGAACGCGGCACCGGTGGTATTGCCCGCCATCGCCGCGGCCGCCCGCACGTCGGCCCACCGCGGCCGGTGCCCGAACGTCACCCGCAGCCCCGGCGCGAGCACCCGCCCGAAGCCGACCTCGGGCCGCCCGCCCAGCCAGCGCCCGGCGAGCTTCTCCACGGCGCTCTGCGCGGGCAGGTCGCCGCAGGAGGTGGCGATCAAAGCCACGCCCGAGACGCGGTCGAAGAGCTCGGGCCGCTGCTCGGCCAGCGCCATGATCGTCATGCCGCCGAGCGAGTGCCCGGCCAGCACGACCCGTCCCGCGGGAACGCACTCGCCGAGCACCGCGGCCAGGTCGTCGGCGAGCTCGGCGATCGTCCCCGTGCCGGCGGCGGACCGGCCGTGGCCGCGCACGTCGTACCGGACCACGCGTCCCGGCAACGCCGCGGCCACCCGGTCCCACGTCGTGAGGTCCATGGTCCAGCCGTGCAGCAGCACGGCGGTCACGTCCGAGCCGGCCTCCCCGGACGTGACGACGTTCAGCCGGCCAAGAACGAGCGGCGCCACGAGCGCATCCCCGGCTTCCCGACGAGTCCGGCCTCGTCCAGGAACGACATGATCCGCTCCCCGGACCAGCGGATCGTCTCCTGGAACCTCGGGTTCGCGAGCGCCTGCCGGTGCGCCTCGCGCACGTCGAGGCCGACGGCCGCGTACACCCGCGGGTTGATGATCGCGCGGGTGATCATCATCGACACGTACCCGACGAGCCACTTCTGGTACGGCTTCTCGTAGCCCTTCAGCTCCGCCATGCCGCGCTGCAGCTCCTCGCGCGCGAACCGGACGTGGCGGGCCTCCTCCAGCACGTGGATGCGGTTGACCATCCGCACGATCGGCTGGACGGTCTCGTCGTTCATCGCCTCGCGCTGCAGGCGGTCGAGGATCTCCTCGGCGACCAGGATCGACCCGTACATCGCGGGGCCGTAGCCGATGACCGGCAGCAGCTTGCCCATCCGGTGCGTGTGCCTGGTCGGCCCGTACGCCGGGCAGCCGACGCGTTCGACCAGGCGCGCGAACATCGTCGAGTGCCGGCACTCGTCGGCGACCTCGGTCAGCGCGTACTGGGCGTGCCGCGTGGTCGGGTCGGTGTTGTAGACGACCTTCACGAGCATCTGCATGAGCAGCAGCTCGAACCACAGGCCGACCGACGCGATGGACGCCAGCTCGTGCTTGGACAGCTCGATGCGCTGCTCGCGCGTCAGCGTGTCGTAGAGCGGCGTCCCGTAGAGCGAGATGCGCTGCTCAGGGATGTAGAAGAGGTCGTCGGCCAGAGGTGCGGACCAGTCGATGTCCACCTCGGGGTCGTAGAACTTCTCGGCGGAGGACTTGAGCAGCCTCTCCGCGGTCTTCTCCCGATCGGCGACCCTCATCGGTTGCCCTCCCCGGTAAGTGTTACTTGAGGTAACGGTTACTTCTGGTAGCGTGCGTCACATGGCACGCACTGTCAAGGGGCCGGACGCGCGACGTGAGCGGTGGAAGGGTCATCGCGAGCAGCGCAGGGCGGAGTTCGTGGAGGCCACGATCGCCGCCGTGGCCAGGAAGGGCCCCGACGTCGGCATGGAGGACGTGGCCGCACAGGCGGGCGTCAGCAAGCCCGTGCTCTACCGGCACTTCACCGACAAGTCCGACCTGTACCTGGCGGTCGGTCAGAAGGCCACCGAACTGCTGATGGACCGGATGGGTCCGGCGCTGCTCGCCGAGGGCCCGATCCGCGGCCGCATCCAGGGGATCGTCGACGCCTACCTGTCGGTCATCGAGGAGAACCCGAACCTCTACCGGTTCGTGGTGAAGGGGTCGTTCGTCGACCGGCCGGTCGAGAAGGACCTCGTGGCCGAGGACAAGAACCTCATCGCCACCACGCTGGCGCGCATCCTCGGCGAGTACATGCGCTCCTACGACATGGACTCCGGCGGCGCCGAGCCGTGGGCGCACGCGCTCGTCGGCATGGTGCAGAACGCGGGCGACTGGTGGCTCGACCGCCAGACCATGTCCCGCGCGAACCTCAGCGACTACCTCGCCACGATCATCTGGCACGCCATCGACGGGCTGCTGCGCTCGGCCGGCGTCCAGGCAGACCCGGAAATGCCCCTCACCCCGCTGCGATTGGTGGACTGATGAGCGAGCACGAGCACGACGAAGAGGGCTACACGGGTCCGGCGGTCCTCGTCTTCGACGCAGCCGGGACGGCGGCCGAGGTGGCGGTCGAGGTGGAGCTGCGGGGCCACTTCCAGCCGATCGACGGCCGCTTCCACTGGTACGGCCGCGTGAAGAAGAACGACGAGGTCACGACCCGTGTCGAGGGCGGCGCGCGCAAGGCTCTGCTGCGCACCCCGACCGGGGAGGCGGAGGGCGCGCTGACCGACCAGGACCCGTGGGGCCGTTACCGGGTCGGCGGCACCTCGACGCCGCCGTACAGGATCGAGGAACCCGTCGAGCGCTGAACGCGGG
>NZ_JBHXCW010000334.1:0-6805 GCF_042725365.1 Lentzea sp. NPDC060358
GCAGCCTGGGAAGGTGGCTGTGCCCCGCTCATGTGGGCAGCGGAGGAGTTGCGCTGCCGGGGTCAGGTGAAGGCGTGTCCGTTGCGCTGCTGGACTTCTACGGCGATCTGAGCGGCCATCTCAGGGGCGACCCGGACGACCTGACGGACGTCGTCGGCGGTCAGGGCGCGTCCCTCGTTGGCGAGTTCGGCGGCTTTGGCCTTGACCTGGTCGAGGATCTGCGGCGGTAGCTTCACGCGGCTTGCCGTGGCGAGTGCCGCTGGTCGCGGTGCCGGAGGTTCAACGGCCGGCGTGGCCGGTTGCGCGGTGGGCGCGGGTCGGGTGTCGCGTGCGGCGTCGCGGTAGGCGCGGGTGATCGCTTCGTTGAACTTGTGCTGGATCACCGGCATGACCTCGGCAACGCCGAACACCACCACGGGCACGATGATGTGGATGGCGAGGTTGCCGCCGTCAAACGGCTCATTCCCGGTCAGCCACGGCGCGACGGCGGGCCAGACGTTCATCACCAGCGTGGAGGACAGCAGCACCTTCTTCAGGCGTCCGACCCACACGTCGGTGATCGTGAGGCCGCGCGAGAGGATCTCGGCCTCGAACATCAGCAGCATGATCAGGATTCCGGCGAGCATCGGTTCGGCGAGCCACGCGGCCCACCACAGCGGGTCGGAGTGTTCGCGGTGCCCGGCGAGGAAGTCCTGGACTCCGGCGGTGGTGAACGCGAGCCCGAGGGTGAGGAAGAACCACATGCCGCGCGTGATCGTCCGCCGTTGGGACTCGATGCGGACGGCGACCATATCCGGGTCGTCGACCAGGCCGCGCAGGTGGGCGGATTCGGCCTTGCGGCGGCGCAGGTCGACAACTCGTTTCGTGACCCCGGCCGCCTCGTTGATCTCGTCAGAGTCGTTGACCTGCACCGTGATCAGTCCTCCTTGGACAACTCGGCGTGGAGCTGAGACCCGGTCGCGGTGAACGCCAGCCGGTGAGCGGCGAAGTCCTCCCCGCAGTCCCGGCTGAGAGTGATCTTCTCGGCTTCGGCCAGGTAGCCCCGCTCGATCAGGATCTGAGCGGCGGAGTCCACGTCGTCACCGATCGACTCCGCGGGCTGACCGTCGCCGAAGTAGGCCCAGACGAAGTGACACGCGTCGTTGGCCTCGCGGGCGAAGAGCTGGCCGGGCGCGACGTATCGGAAGACCTCTTTAACGTCCTGCTTCATCCAGTGGGGCGGGAAGTCCTTCCACCACGACGGGGTGGTGAACGGGATCGTGTTCATCGCTGGCTCCTTCCTTCTCGGTGTTCGCGGGACAACCGGCGCCAGTGCTCAGCTCGGTCGTCGTGCAGGTCGGCGAGCCGGTGCGCGAGCTGAGCCGCCTCGACCGCATAGGAGTGGGGCAGCTCGCCGTGGTCGTCGGCGAAGCGCCGAAGGATCTCGTCGTAGGCCTCGCTGAGCCGCTGAACCTCGGACTGGGCGTCGATGTCGTGGGCGGCGGTCATGGGTGCTTCCGAATCCGCAGAGCGAACCAACGCTCCAACAGCCCTCGTCCGCCCGGCGTCAGCTTGATCCGATACACGTCCTTGGCGATCACGCCATGACGCAGCCGCTCGACCGCAGCGAGTGAGACATACCGTTGGGCCAACAGGCTTTCGACCGCTTCCGCCTCCGCCTCCGAGGCGTATCGGCACCGTTCGCCGTACTCGATGCGTACGATGCGGTCGTTGCTGTCGAGGCGTCCGTAGTAACCGTCCCGGATCTCCCCGAGCACCTCGGCGACCACGTCGGGCTTACCGCCGAACCCCGACTTCACAACCTGCCGTGCGGGAGCCGGGGTGGCCGCGGAATCACCCAGCTCGCCGCCGAACAGGTCGATCTGACCGGGCACGTCCGCGACCGGGGCACTACGGCCGGCCATCACCGCTCACCCCTGAGCTCGTCCAGTAACGCGCGGCCCGTCATCGAGGTGATGAACAGCATCGGTACGTAAAGCTGAGGCGGCCATCCGTCGACGTCGAGGTAGCGGTAATGACCCGGTGCCACCACACGGGCACCGAGCAGCGCCGTGATCGCGTCCTGCTGGTCGGGGGTGCCGGGCTGGGCGTAGGTGCAGCTCTCCAGCCGGTATGCCCGGTCCAGGACCGTGGAGTACGCCCACTGCGCGGCGTCGATCTGGTCGAGCACCGACAGCAGCAGCTCACGGTCCAGCGCCTGGCACCGGGTCATCCACGTCTGTTCGGAGTGACTGAACGCCCTGAGCAGAGCCGCGTTCGGGTCGGTGGTCATCGCGTGTACCGCCGCTCGGACTGCTCACGCTCGTAGTAACCACCGAGGGTCTTCTTCAGGCCCCACAGTCCGAGCACGGCGGCGAGGACGGCGAGGACGAACGCGCCGTTGAACCCGCCCCACAGGTAGAGCACGAACAGCACGGCCACGGCCACCGCCGTCCACTTCAGCATCTGCCAGGACGCCCAGAAGGCGAATCCGATCTTCCACATGTCAGGCCACCACCCTCAGGCCACCGCCGGGGCGGCCGGTCGTCACGAACTCGGTCAACTCGTCGATCTCCGCGTCGTCCACGTAGGCGGCGCGCACCCGCATCGGGAGCCGCGACTTCGGGCGCAGCACGTAGCCGATGCCCGCCGTGGCGGGGTCGTTCGGGATCTCGTCGGCCAGAGCGCCGCGCAGCCGGGCACCGTCGCCCAGGACCATGTCGGCGTGTCCGGCAGTGGTGACGCGCAGGCAGATCCGCACGGTGAACAGGTCGCGGATCGGCACGGTGTCCTTGGTGGGCTCCTGGACGTAGCCGAGCATCGAATGCCCAGTGGCCCGGCCCTGCGTGCCCACGATCGACAGCAGCCGACGCAGTTCCTTCGCGACCGAGTAGTCACCGAACGAGAGCAGCGCGCCCAACTCGTCCATCATCAGCAGGTTCAGCGGCGTCTCGGCGCTGGGTGTGAACTTCCGCTTTCCCTGATCCGCCAACGCCTCCTCGGTCTCCCGCAGGTCCGCCACGAACGCCCGGACGACCTCCACGCACTCATCGAGATCGGAGGCATAGGCGTGCGAGATGGCTTCGGCTTTGGTCAGCTCCATGCGCTTGGGGTCGAGCGTGTGCAGCCGCACCAGGCCGTCACGGATCATCGGCGCGAGCGAGCGCAGCGGCCCCCACGCGAGCGAGCCCTTGCCCGAGCCGGTCGCGCCGGCCACGAGCCAGTGATTGCCGATCAGCGGCTCGGACCAGTCGCCGCCGAACTCGGTCTCGCCGAGGAACAGCGCGGACAGGTCGACGGAGTCGCTGTCCCACAGCATCTCCGGGGCCTCGATCACCTCGGTGAAGGACTCACGGCGCTGCACGATCAACGCGAGGATCTGCGGCTTGATCCGCTCGACCCCGACCCGTTCGGCGTTGAGCGCCACCGACAACGCCTCGGCCTTCTCCTGCCACTGCGCCGGGGTCTGGCCGGGCACCATGCGCACGTAGACCGTGTCCACGCTGGGCGAGGCCGACCGGACCTTGATCACGCGCGGGATCTGCGGGTTGTTGGTCTTGCGGTGCGCCGGGGCCAGGCCGCAGTCGGTGGTGACGTCGCGCCAGCGGCTGCCGGAGTAGCGCGAGAGCCAGCGGCGGCGCAGCGACCGCAGGTACGGGGCGGCGAACCGGTCGAAGCTGTCCGGGTGCGCTCGGTACCAGGCCAGCAGAGCCGCCGTCGTGCTGCCCACCGCTACACCGGTCGGTGTCGGTCCGAACTGCAGCGCCGAGGCCCCGAGCGCGACCGGGACGCCAGCCTCGATCGGGTTGCGCGCGGCCCACTTGATCGCCCGCATCTCACCGCCGGGCTTGCGGTTGGAGTAGCTCTTCATGTGAACCCCTTGCGTGATCAGGGAATGGCAGACCAGCCCTGATGGATCACGCGGATTCATCAGGGCCGGTCACGCCGGGGGAATGCCGTCACTCGGGACGGACTTTCGGGGCCACGTCGGTCACCGCCACCAGCAGATTTCCGGTGGCGAGACGTGCGGCCTCGTAGAGCCTTTTGAACTTGCGGGAGTTGGTCGGGATGCCGTTGAGGGCGTCGCGCAGTTGCCGCATCGCGGTGTCGAGTTCCTCGGTCGCGTTGTCCACCTGGGCGTGGCTCATGTCAGGCCTTCCAGTCCCGCGACACCAGGTCGCCCTCGTGCTTCTTGGCCTCCTGCCGCACCAGGTCCAAGCCACGGAACGCCTTGGCGTGCAACGCCTTCAGCTCATCTTGGGTCGGGAGCGTGAAGCCACTGCAAGCCGCGGAGTCGTCCACCCGGTCGATCACCTTCATGACCGTCGCGAACGCCTCCTCGGCAACGTCCATCGCGCCGACGAACTCGCCGTAGCGCTGCCTCGCCCGCTCGTTGAAGTAACCGGCGATGATTCCGGCCATTCGTTCACCCCTCCTTCTGCTCGAACCACGAAGACCCCCGGAAACGGGCTGTACACAGCACATCTGGGCCGGGGGTCAACGTCATCCCCGGTGCACACGGCACCGGAAAAAGGCATGGGTGTATCCACTGTGGAATTCTCAAAGAACGAAAGGATTCCCCCGCTGTGCGACAACATCGCCTGCCAACGCGGATTCACGAAGGCGGTTCGACGGTCACGAGGGCCAGAGCTAGCGCGACGCGCAGAGCGTCACCGATGGCCGCAGATCAGGCGATCTTGGTCAGACCCATCGCGCGGTAGGCGATGCCGGAGACCGTCTCGCCCCGGCCGTTCTTGAACGAGTAGAACGAGGCGCGCGGGTCGACCAGGTCCACGATGTCGCCCTCGTCGAAGCCGTCGCCGGGGTCGGTCCCCAGCGTCACCTTGACCTCTTCGCCCTTCTCGCCCTTGGCCTTCATGAACAGCGACACGACGAACTGCTGCGCGCCGTCCTTGTCCGTCACGATCTCCGTGTGACCGTCGACCTCGCGGGTCTTCAGCGTCGGCAGCTCCGTGAGCATCAGGCGACGGTCGCTGAGGATGATCGGCATGTTCTTCATCTGCTGCTCCATGTGTAGGGGGCCTAAACTCTCAAGCGCTGAGCCTCCGCGGAGTTGAGGGGGCCTAAACACAAGCTACGCCTCTCGGCGTGAGGCGTCAAGGGGGTCTAAACTGAGTGCATGACGATGCCGGGATCAGATGACTTCGACGCCGTGCGCGCGGACCCTGATCCGATCAGGCGCGGTCAACGAGCGGGCGAGCTGATCACGCTCTACCAGCAGCGTGCGACGGAGCTTGCTCGGCTACGCCGGGCAGCGATCGAAGAGGCGCGGACCCACCTGGACATGAGCTACACGGAGATCGCGTCGAAGCTCGGCATCACCAAGGGGCGAGTCACTCAGATTCGCAACACCGCGCCTGGACCCGAGCGGGCGTTCTTCGGGGTAGGCCCGATCTCCATCGCGCTCCCTGGCCGGATCATCCGTGAGCGAGATGACCTCGTCATCGCAGGCCCCGATGACGCGACAGGCGCTCATCTCGCCAGCGAGTTGGAGAAGCTCGCGTTCGTGATCAACGAGCGTGTTGTGATCGACCCTCGCGAGGAGTGGGAACCCGCCGGCGACGCCGTAGTGATCTGCGGCCCTGCATCCGCGCACATCGGTCACCAGCTCATGTCTGCTGACCCGGTCTTGCGAATGGCGATCGGTGACAACGTCCAGTGGTACATCACCGACGAACTCACGGGCGAGCGGTTCCTGTCTCCCATGGACGAGCCGCAGCCTCGTAAGGCCGATCACGCCTACATAGCGCGGCGGAAGCTGGGTAACCAGGTTGTCGTGCACATCGCTGGTCTTCACGCAGCGGGCTCCGTGGGCGCTGCTCATTACGTCACGCGCAACCTGCCCGAGCTGTTCGCCAAGTTCGGTGACAGCGAATTCAGCATGGCTGTCACAACCGAGTTCGACGGCCTCGTGCCGACCCGCATCGAGGTTCTCGTGCCCCCGAGGAAGTGGGCGTGATGCACTTCCTCGGAGCCTCGCTGCCGGCGGGGCGAGGCCGGGGGCAAGACCGTTGGCAAGCCTCAGGTGACGCAGCGATCGTGCTGGACGGTGCTTCAAGCTTCACGCCGACTACGGCGGACGCTTCCGAATACGTCGATCACCTCTTGCAGGACATCGCAGTTCGGATCAGCTCGCAGGCAGATCTTTCCGCGGTGCTGAGCGAGGCCATTCAAGCGACGTCCGAGCGACTCGACCTCCAGCCAGGCAACGGCCCATCGTCCACTGTTCTGCTCGTTCGTGAGCGTGATGCGCTGCTGGAGTTCCTGGCTCTGGGAGACAGCACGGCCATCATCAAGACTGGGGATGGCGTTGTTCACCGCGTCAGCGATGACCGGCTCTCCCGCACGGCGGTCCACCTTCGACACCAGTACCGGACGCGACTCGAAGCCGGTTCCGGGTACGACGACTCGCATCGCTCCTTGCTTGGGGAGCTCCAACACCACGAGCGTCAGCTCAGGAACACCCCCGAGGGCTACTGGATCGCAGAGGCGCAACCCGAAGCTGCGCATGAAGCGATTCGACGCACATTCGAAGTCGGCGACGTGGCTTGGGCGGTTCTTGCAACAGACGGTGCGCAACGGCCGATCGACCACTTGGGACTGTCCTGGGAAGACGTTGCTCTCATGGGCAGCTCGGAGCTTTCCTCATTGCTTCAACGACTTCACGACTGGGAGCAGTTCGAGGACCCCTCAGCCAAGCTCCTTCCGCGCGCGAAGCAGCACGACGACAAGGTGATCGTCACCTGGGACGCCGAACGCTAGATGTGCCACCAGAGCCGGTGTCCAGAGTTTCTTCTCTTCATCA
>NZ_JBHXCW010000335.1:0-6805 GCF_042725365.1 Lentzea sp. NPDC060358
CCACACATCACCACACCCCGAGGACGTGAACCATGTTGCGCTCCAGCCTCCTCCTGGCGTCCCGCAGCGCGGGCACCCGCAAGCTCGTCGAGTCGACGCCGCTGACCCGGCCCGTCGTCGAGCGGTTCGTCGCCGGTGACGACGTCTCCGCCGCGATCCGCGCGACCGCCGAGCTGCTCGGCGACGGCCGCCTGGTGACCCTGGACCACCTCGGTGAGGACACCGTCGAGGAGTCGCAGGCCACCGGCACCGTCGAGGCGTACCTGACGCTGCTGTCGCGGCTGGAGTCGCACGGGCTCACCGAGGGCGCGGAGGTGTCGGTCAAGCTGTCCGCGGTCGGCCAGTCGCTGCCGGTGGACGGCGAGAAGATCGCGCTGGAGAACGCCCGGCGCATCTGCGCCGCCGCCGCGGTCGTCGGCACCACCGTGACGCTCGACATGGAGGACCACACCACCACGGACTCCACGCTGGGCATCCTGCGCGAGCTGCGGGTGGACTTCCCGTGGGTCGGCGCGGTGCTGCAGGCCTACCTCAAGCGCACCGAGCAGGACTGCCGAGACCTCGCGCACTCCGGTTCGCGCGTGCGGCTGTGCAAGGGTGCCTACCAGGAGCCCGCAACCGTGGCGTACCAGGACAAGCACGACGTCGACCTGTCGTACGTGCGCTGCCTGAAGGTGCTCATGGAGGGGCAGGGCTACCCGATGGTGGCCTCGCACGACCCGCGGCTGATCGCGATCGCCGCCGACCTGGCCTCGGCGCGCTCCAAGGACACCTACGAGTTCCAGATGCTGTACGGCATCCGGCCCGAGGAGCAGAAGCGCATCGCCGCCGAGGGCAACCGCATGCGCGTCTACGTCCCGTACGGCGACGAGTGGTACGGCTACTTCATGCGCCGTCTCGCGGAGCGCCCGGCCAACGTGGCGTTCTTCGTGCGATCGCTGCTCACGACCAGCTGAGCGCGGTCTCGGCCTCCTCCAGCGTCTCCAGGGCGAACTCCAGCTTGACCGGGTCGCCCACCTCGCGGGCGATCCGCACCGCGCGGTGGGCGAGCTGGAGCGCCTTCGCCGGTTCGTGCCGGGTCTCCACGCACAGCCGGCCGTAGATCGACAACGCGTCGGCGTAGCCGGGTTGCCGGTCGAGGTCCAGGCCCGTCATGTGCCACAGCACCAATGCCGTGTGCGCGGTGTTGCGCGCCTCGTCCTTGCGTTCCGCTCCGCGCAACCGGCACGCGTGCTGCTGCACGGCCGCGAGGTAGCCGTTGGGCGGCGACTTGGGCAGCTGCGCACGCCACACGTCGATCGTGAACTCCGACAGCCGCAACGCACGGACGTGGTGGTCGGACTCGGAGAGCGCGCGGGCCGCGCGTTGCAGCGCCGGGGCCAGTTTCGCGCCGAAGAACTCGACGAGCTGCGACGGCAGCCGGTGGCAGAGGTCGACGCACTCGTCGGCCGTGCGCAGCGCCTTCTCGTCGCGGGCGTGCAGGAGCTGCTGCTCCAGCAGCGTCGCGAGGGCGATCAGCAGGTCGGCCTGGTTCCAGACGAGGTCGTCGGCGACCAGCTCCCGGTGGACCTCGACGGCCTCCTGCGCCGCGTCGAGGTCGTCGGCGAGTTGGGCGAGCACGAGCAGCGCCGTGCCGAGGCCCTTGCGGTTGCCCGTCTCGCGCCACGCCATCACGGACTCGCGGGCGGTCAGTTCGGCGTCCAGGTCCTCGTCGAGCAGGCGCAACGCCTGGCTGTGCCGCAGCAGCGCCTCGGCGAGCTCCGCGCGGAACGTCTCGGGGTTCACGACGGCGAGCCGGCGGAACAGGTCGATGGCCTCCTTCACCGCCTCGCTCGCGGCACCGGCCCTGCGCAGGTCGACGAGCATCGTGCCGGCCGCGACGAGGTTGCGGGCCAGCTCCGGTTCGAAGCGCGGGTCCTCCCTCGCGAGCACCCGCCAGTTCGCCGTGGAGAGCTGCATCGAGTCCGCCGCGTACTGCATCTCACCGTCGGCCAGGTGGCGGCGGGCCATCGCGGCCGCGACCCGCGCGAAGTCGGCGCGGAACAGCGCCGGGTGGTTCTTCGCGAGCTCCTGGTAGAGCAGGGTGGCGCGGCTGATCGCGGTCGTCGCGGCCTCGTCGCGGCCGAGCGCCTGGTAGCGGTAGCTGATCTGCTCGAGCGCCGAGGCGAGCTGCGGGCTGGTCTCCGGGTCGTCGAGCGCGATGTCGTGCCAGAGCGCGATCGCCTCCTCGGAGACGACCAGGGCTTCCTCGCGCCGCTGGGCGTTGATGAGCCGCAGGCCGAGGTCGCCCAGGGCGTCGGCGAGCAGCGGCCGGGTGTCCCCGTCCCGCTCGGTGAGCTCGCGGTAGCACCCGACCTCCTGCCGGGAGGCCTCGACGGACTCCTGGCGCAGGCCGCAGAGCATCGTGCGGGCGCTGAGCATGCCGTACATCTCCGCGCGGTCGAGGAGGTCCTCCGCGCGGTCCAGCAGGCGCCGGGTGAGCATCGACGGGATGGCGTCCACGGCGAAGCGCTCGTCGCGGAAGACCCGGCGGGCGATGTGCTCGACCGTGGCGGGCGACCCGAGCTCGGCGGCGATGCGCAGGCTGTCGCGGGCCAGGTCCGGCACGACCTCGGGGCGGGCGGCGACGAGCTCGTCGAGCCGGGGGACGAGGTGCGGCCACCGCTGGGCGGCGCGGGCGAGCAGGTCCGGGTCCGGGTCGTCCGGCGTGGCGACCGCGAGGTAGTCCTCGGCGATCCGGCCGGTCGCGGGGCCGGTCTCGTGGTCGAGGAGCCGGCGGACGAGCTGGGTGCGGTTGACGTCGCACGGGTCGCCGTGGACCGCGGTCAGCGCGGCCAGGTGCAGGTCGAGGACGGTCTCGCGGGCGATGTTGGGCGGCGGCTCGTCGGGCGCGGCGGCGCCGAGCCGCCACGCGAAGTGCCGGCAGGCGAGGGCGAACGACCCGGTGCGGTCGTCGAGCGTCGGGGGCAGCGCGAGGTCGGTGACCTCGTGGTCGAAGTCCGCGATGCGCTGGCGGGTGGAGGACCACCACCAGCCCGTCGTCCTGGCGGCGAGCAGCACCCGCGTGCGCGCCGGTCCGTGCCGCAGCGTGTCCTGGAGCCGTTCGAACACGTCCTGCCACGGGAGGCGGTCGGCGTCGTCCACCACGAGCAGCCTGCCGTGCTCGGCGTCGTCCCAGTGCTCGTCGCGGAAGTGCCGGAGCAGCCTGGTCTTCCCCGCTCCCGCCGGGGCGTGCACCAGCACCGACGCCTGGGGCGCGGGGCTGTCGCGCCACAGCGCGAGGGTCTGCAACTCGGGTTCTCTGCCGTGAAAGGGGACCACCTGGTGGGTGGGATCCAGCAAAGCGGCAACGCTCAGTGCTCGGTCCACGGCTTCATAGTCGGCCGGTGGTCAGGCCAGGGGTAGGAAGACCACACCATCGTGCCCATTTCCCGTTCCCGTCTCACCCCTTCGCCGTCTGGCTTGGAGGAACTCCACCACTGCTCACCGCCCGCCGGGTTCAGCCTGGACTGAAATTGTCAGGGCCGGTCGGCACAATCAGGGGTGTGCTGGTCGCCCTCGTCCCGGAAGCGGACGGTGCGGGCCGGTGGCAGGAGCTGCACGACGACGGGACACCGGCGGGTCCCGTGGTGGCGGCACCGTCGCTGGCCCCCGCCGTCGCGGAGCTGGAACGCGCCCACCGGCCGCGCTGGGTGTGGGCGGACACGTCCGAGACCTACCCGCTCCTGCTCGCGGCCGGCGTGCGGGTCGACCGGTGCTGGGACCTCCTGCTGACCGAGTCGCTGCTGCTCGGCGTCGAGGGCCGGCACCGCGAACCCCGGGAGCTGGCGGGGGCGGTGGCGCGTGCGCTCGGGCTGCCCGCGCCGGCGGACCTCGGGCACCGCAAGAAGGACGTCGAGCTGACGTTGTTCGAACCGGAGCCGGTGGTGCTGCCGGGCGGCACCGACGAGCTGGCGGCGTTGTCGCTGGTTTTCCGGGCGCAGCAACGGAATCCGGCGATCGGGCTGCTGATCGCGGCGGAGTCGGCGTCGGCGCTGGCGGCCGCGGAGATGACCCACCACGGGCCGCCGTGGCGCGAGACCGTGCACCTGCAGATCCTGGAGGACCTCCTCGGGCCGCGGCCGGGACCGGGCGCGCGGCCGAAGCTGCTGCAGGACCTGGCGGAGCGGATCCAGGAGGCGCTCGGCGGGCGCGAGATGAACCCGGACGCGCCGGCCAGCATCGTGCGGGCGTTCGCGCGGGCGGGCGTCGAGGTGCCGTCGGCGCGGCGGTGGGTGCTGAAGAAGGTCGACCACCCGGCCGTGGAACCGTTGCTGGACTACAAGGAGCGCGCCCGGCTGTGGGTGGCGCACGGCTGGTCGTGGCTCGACGCGTGGGTCGCGGGTGGACGGTTCCGGCCGGACTACGTCGTGGGCGGCGTGGTCACCGGCCGCTGGGCCTCGCGCGGGGGCGCGGCCCTGCAGATCCCGCGGTCGTTGCGCCGGGCCGTGGTCGCGGACGAGGGCTGGGTCCTGGTGGCCGCCGACGCGTCGCAACTGGAACCGCGCATCCTCGCCGCGCTGTCGGGTGACGAGCGGCTGATGGAGGTCTGCGGGGACGAGGACCTCTACGCGGCGCTGGCGCAGGACTCGTTCAAGGGCGAACGCCCGCGGGCGAAGATCGCGATGCTGTCGGCGATGTACGGGGGCACGGCGGGCGAGGCCGGCTCGCTGCTCGCCGTGCTGCGCAAGAGGTTCCCGGTCGCCGTCGGGTACGTGGAGGCCGCGGCGCTGGCCGGCGAGCAGGGCCGGATGGTGCGCACGCGGCTCGGCCGCACCTCGCCCACGCCGTCGGCGGCCTGGCAGGAGCTCACCGGCGGCGCGGACGACTCGGGGGACGTGTCGCGGTCGTCGCGGCAGGCGGCGCGGAACTGGGGCCGGTTCACCCGCAACTTCGTCGTGCAGGGCAGCGCGGCGGACTGGACGGCGGCGTTGCTGGGCGTGCTGCGCACCCGGTTGCCGCCGGACGCGCACTTGGTTTTCTTCCAACACGACGAGGTGCTCGTGCATTGCCCCCGTGCGGACGCGGACGCCGTGACCGAGGCGATCGCCGTGGCGGGGCGGGAGGCGACGCGGCTGCTGTTCGGTGAGACGCCGGTGCGGTTCCCGATGAACGCGGTGACCGTGGAGTGCTACGCCGACGCGAAGTAGCCCCGGACCGTCCACACGAGACGCACCGCCGTGCCCGTTTCGGGGTGTTGGTCCGAACGGGCGCTTGTTCTTGCACCGTGAGAGCGCTCTCATAAATGGACTGCACCCGTGACAAGGAGGTCACTCGCGCATGAAGCAACGCCGCCGCGTCCTCGCGGCCACGACAGCTCTTCTTGCCGCGGTCCCCCTGGCGATCGCCGCCATGTCCGCCAACGCTTCGATCCCACCCCCTGCATCGGGATGGACGCAGGTGTGGGGTGACGACTTCAACGGTTCGAACGGATCGCTGCCGTCGGGCTCCAACTGGATCATCGACACCGGCCACGGCTACCCCGGCGGCCCCGCCAACTGGGGCACCGGCGAGATCCAGAACTACACGAACAGCACCAGCAACCTGAAGCTCGACGGAAGCGGGAACCTGCGCATCACCGCGCTGAAGGACGGTTCCGGCAACTGGACGTCGGCGCGCATCGAGACCCAGCGCTCCAACTTCAAGCCACCGTCGGGCGGCAAGCTCGCGATCGAGAGCCGCATCCAGATGCCGAACGTCACGGGCCAGGCGGCCCTGGGCTACTGGCCCGCGTTCTGGACGCTCGGCGCGCCGTACCGCGGCAACTACTGGAACTGGCCGGGCATCGGCGAGTTCGACATCATGGAGAACGTCAACGGCATCAACTCCGTCTGGGGCGTCCTGCACTGCGACGTCGCACCAGGCGGCGCCTGCGGCGAGTCCACCGGCATCGGCAACTCGCGGGCGTGCCCCGGCTCGTCCTGCCAGTCCGCCTTCCACACGTACCGCCTGGAATGGGACGACGGGGCCAAGACGCTCACGTGGTTCGTGGACGGCCAGTCGTTCCACCAGGTGACCCAGGCGCGCGTCGGCGCGAGCGTGTGGAACCAGATGACGTCGCACTCGGGGCACTTCATCCTGCTCAACCTCGCGATGGGCGGCGCGTTCCCGAACGCGCTGAACAACAACCAGCCGACCCCTGTCGCGGCGACGCAGTCGGGCCACTCGATGGTCGTGGACTACGTGGCCGTCTACTCGACTGGCGGGGGCACCGGCCCCACGACCACGACCACCACGTCGAACCCCGGCGGTGGGGGTTCCGCGTACAGCGAACTGCAGGCGGAGAACGCCGCGGAGCGCTCGGGTGGGTCCGTGGGCTCGGGTGACGGTGGCTCCGGTGTGCACCAGATCGCGAACGGCGGGTACCTGAAGTTCTCCGGCGTCAACTTCGGCTCGGGCCCGGCGCGGCAGTTCTACGCCCGCGTGGCCTCCGGTGCCGGAGGTGGCGTGAGCGGCCTGGTCGAGGTGCGGCTCGGTTCGCGCACCGCGACCCCGGTGGGCTCGATCGCGGTCGGCAACACCGGCGGCTGGGACGCGTGGCGGACCATCCCCGCGAACATCTCCGACATCACCGGCACGCACGACGTCTACGTCACCTTCACGAGCGGGCAGCCTTCGCCGTACGTGAGCGTGAACTGGGTGAAGTTCGGAACCTGACCCCCGTGTGAACATCGGGGTCTGTTCGTCCGCTAGGATCTCGTCCGAAAGCCCGGACGATTAGCTCAGCGGGAGAGCACTACCTTGACACGGTAGGGGTCACTGGTTC
>NZ_JBHXCW010000336.1:0-6738 GCF_042725365.1 Lentzea sp. NPDC060358
TCGCGGGCCCCTTTTTCTTCGCCCCCAACGACACGTGGGTGGCCCCGCCCACGGCGAGACCACCCACGAAGTCGTCGGACGGGTACTAGTCCGGCTGGATCCAGGCGAACTGCATGCGCTGCTGACCGTGCTTGCGGGTCACCATCGTGCCCCGGCCGGGAGGCTGCGGCGACGGCTTGAGGTTGCCGACGATGTTGCCCTCCTCCTTCGAGCCGGACCCGACGAACAGCGGCGCCGAGATCTCCTTCAGCTTGCCGAGCACCGGGTCGTACATCGCGCGGGACGCACCACCCATGCGGCGGGCCAGGATCACGTGCAGGCCGACGTCCTTGGCCTGGGGGATGAACTCCGCGAGCGGCTGCAGCGGGTTCGCCGCGCCCTGCGGGGCCACCAGGTCGTAGTCGTCGACGATGATGAACACCTCGGGACCGCTCCACCAGGACCGGTTCCGCAGCTGCTCCTGCGTGACGTCCGGGCCGGGCATGCGCTTGGTGAGCGAGCCCTTGACCTCCTGGACGTTCTGCGTGAGCTGCGCGCCCGAGACCGCGTAGCTCAGCAGGTGGTCCGTGTCGATGAAGCCGAGCAGGGTGCGGCGGTAGTCCGCGAGCAGGATCAGCGCCTCCGAGGAGGTGTAGCTGGTCATGATGCCGCGGATGATCGTGCGCAACATGTTCGTCTTGCCGGACTCGCCGTCGGCCAGCGTGAAGAAGTGCGGGTCCGCGTCGAAGTCCATGTAGACCGGCGCGAGCTCGTCCTCGTTGACGCCGACCGGGACCAGGTGGCCGCGGTTCGGGTTGCTCTGCTGGACCTGGGCCATGAACTGCCCGTAGTCGAGCAGGTCGGGCAGCATCCTGACCTGCGGGGCACGCGGGCCCTGCCAGGACTGGTTGAGCTTGTTGCTGAGGTCCTGCACGCCCTGCGAGATCGTGGTCGGGTCCTGCAGCGTGTCGATGCGCGGCAGACCGGTGAGGAAGTGCAGCTTGTCCCCGGTCAGACCGCGGCCGGGACGGCCGGGCGGCACGTTGACCGCGACCTTGCGGTCGATCTCGGACTCGCTCGGGTCACCGAGGCGCAGCTCGAACCGGGTGCCGAGGAGATCCTTCATCGCGGGCCGGATCTCCGCCCACCGGTTGGCGGCGACGATCACGTGCACGCCGTAGGACAGACCCTGCGCCGCCAGCGCCTGGACCTGCGGCTCGACCATCTCGAACTCCTGGCGGAAGTTCATCCAGCCGTCCACGACCAGGAACGCGTCGCCGAAGGCGTCGTCGTTGATCTCACCGCGGCGCTTGCGGTTGCGGAACTCGGCCATCGAGTCGATGCGCTGGTCGCGCCACCGCAGCTCGCGCTCGGTGATGAGGGTCTGGAGCTCGGCCACCATGCGGCGGACCTTGTCGACGTCGAGACGACCGGCGAACCCGCCGACGTGCGGCATGTCCTCCATCGACGCGAGCGTGCCACCACCTAGGTCGATGCAGTAGAACTGCGCTTCCTGCGGCGTGTGCGTCAGCGTCATCGACGCGATGATCGTCCTGAGCAGCGTCGACTTGCCCGACTGCGGACCGCCGACGACCGCGCCGTGGCCCGCCGCACCGGAGAAGTCGGCCCACAGCAGGTCGCGGCGCTGCTCGAACGGCTTGTCGACCACGCCGACCGGGATCTGCAGCATGCTGTTCGCCGGGTAGCCCGGCGAGGTGAGACCGCGGTCCTGCGTCACGTCGAGCGGCGGCAGGATCGTGTCCATCGTCGGCGGCTCGTTGAGCGGCGGCAGCCACACCTCGTGCGCGGGCGGGCCCTGGCCGACGAGGCGGTCGACGATGAGCTCGAGCTGCGTCGGCTCGTTCGCGTCCTCCTTGACGGGCGCGGCCGCGACCGGCACCGGCTCGACCGGGCGCTCCGGCTCCTTCGGGATCTCGATGAAGTCCGGCACGAAGAACCGCGGGCGCTTGTCGCTGCGCACGGCCACCGACTCGCCGGCGGACTGCATGCCCGACGGGCGGTAGGTGCCCGAGACGTAGAGCGCCTTGAACCTGGTCAGCGGCATGCCCTGGACGCTCAGGTAGCCCGAGCCCGGGATGGGCGGGAGCTCGTAGGCGTCCGGCACGCCGATCGCCGCGCGCGACTCGGCCGCGTTGAAGGTCTTCAGACCGATCCGGTACGAGAGGAACGTGTCCAGACCGCGGAGCTTGCCCTCCTCCAGCCGCTGCGACGCGAGGAGCATGTGCATCTGCAGCGACCGGCCGACACGGCCGATCTGGAGGAAGATGTCGATGAAGTCCGGCTTCGCCGTCAGCATCTCGGAGAACTCGTCGATGCAGATGAAGAGCGCGGGCAGCGGGTCGAGCTGGGCGCCGTTCTCACGGGCCTTCTCGTAGTCCCAGACGTTCTTGTAGTTGCCCTTCGCCAGGACCTCCTGGCGGCGCGACACCTCGCCGGCGATGGCGTCCTTCATGCGGTCGACCAGCGTGAGGTCGCCCGCGAGGTTGGTGATCGTCGCGGCGACGTGCGGGGCCTTGTCCAGGCCGAGGAACGTCGCACCACCCTTGAAGTCGACGAGGATCATGTTGAGCGCCGTCGACGAGTGCGAGGCCAGCAGGCCCAGCACCAGGGTGCGGAGGAACTCCGACTTGCCGGAACCGGTCGCGCCGATGCACAGGCCGTGCGGGCCCATGCCGTCCTCGGCCGCTTCCTTGATGTCCAGCTCGACCGACTGGCCGTGCTCGCCGATGCCGAACGGGATGCGGTAGCGGTCGCGCTTGGGCCGCGGGCGCCAGGCCTGCTGCACGTCGAACGTGATCGGGTCGCCCGGGATGCCCATGAACTCGAGGATCGGCGGGTTGTTGCTCATCGCCAACGGGTCCTCGCCGCTGTCGCCACCGGCCTCGCCGGCGGCGCCCATGCGGTACGGGGAGAGCCTGCGGGCCAGTGCCTCCGCCTCGACGACGGACAGGCGGTCGGGACCGCCGAACCACTCGACGCCGCTCGCGGAACGGGCGCCGAGCTGGCCGTTCTCGACGACCAGACGCAGGCCGCGCCGGGCCGTCAGGTTGCCCAGGCACTCGGAGAGGTCGAGCAGCGTGACGCCGACCAGGCCCTCCTCGAGGATGATCATCTCTTCGCGGCTGATGTCGCCGTCGTCGATGACGATCACGATGTGCGGCTGGTCGGGCGGCGGCGGGGCGTTGCGGGTGAACCGCTGCCGGTCGCGCAGGTTCTCGTCCAGCATCGCCTCGATCTCGGCGAGCGAGTTCGCCATCATGCGGCGCTGGCCGATGCCGTCGATGTCGGTGGGGTGCTGGGCGTGCGGGAGCCACTTGGCCCACTCCCACAGCTGCTTGGTGCGGCCCGCGCTGACGACCGCGATCAGCAGGTCGTCGGGGGCGTGGAAGGTGACGAGCTGGGCGATCAGGGCCCGCGCGAGGTCGCGGCGGTCCTCCATCTCGCCGAGCAGGCCGACCGCGGCGAACCCGCGCAGGGCGATCGAGATCGGGAGGTCGGGGACGAGCGAGTGGGCGCGCACGAACCGGCGCAGCGCCAGCGTCGCGATCGGCTCCAGCTCCTCGACGGGTCCGGTCTGCGGCGGCACCAGGCGGGTGGCGAGGCGCTGCGAGCCGCGACCGGCGCGCAGGTGGCAGAAGTCCGGGTCGTTCTGCCGGCGTTCCCACATGCGGCGGGTGGTGGCGAGCGACCACAGCATCTGCGGGTCGGGGTGCACCCACTCGCGCTCCGCGCGCTGCTCGTCGGCGGCCTCGCGGGCGCGGTCGCGCATCTGGCCGAGGTACCGCAGGTAGTCCTTGCGGTCCTCGTTCATCTCGGCTTTCTTCTGGCCCTTGCCGGACCCCATGCCGCTCGCCATCATGCCGATGGTCGAGATCATCATCATGCCCGGCATGATCATCGCCGCGGGCTGCCGCGGCGCGAACACGAACATCATGCCCATCATGCCGACGGACGCGATGATCATGACGACGGGCATCGCCTTCATCATGATGTTGCCCGGGATGATCCGCGGGACCTCAGGTGGCGGCTCGAGGTGGACCTCGCCGCCGGGAGGCCGGGGAGCAGCAAGGCGTGCCGTTCGCTTGAACTGCAGCGTGCTCAACTGACAGGCACCTCTTCTGACATCTCAATACGCCACCGGTAGCAACCGACACTATTGCGCATTCGCGCGCGTCACGACGGTGGGTCGGAAAAAAACCCAGTCGAACGGGTTCCGCGAACCACACGTGCAACAGGCGTCGGTCCGGCCATACTAGGGCCGCCCGAGGACCGCCCTGGTGGGCCAATAGGCTCGGGCCAAGAGTTCGCAACACAGATCTGACTTAGGGGGCCCTGGTGGCGACCGGTACGACGGTGTTCAGCCGTGTCACGGTGGTGGCACCTCGAACGCGTATCGACGTCGCGCTGCCTGCCGACGTGGCGGTGGCCGATCTCCTGCCCATGCTGCTGGACATGGCGAGAGAGGCCACTCCGGACGGTGGTGTCAGGCACGGCGGCTGGTGCCTCGCGAAGCTCGGCGACAGCCCGCTCGACCCCGCGCGCACGCTCGCGTCGCTCGGCGTGGTCGACGGCGAGCTGCTGCAGTTGCGGCGCCGCAACGAGAACCCTCCTCCGCCGCTGTACGACGACGTCGTCGACGCGATCGCGGAGTCCGACCCGGACTCGTTCCGGCCGTGGACCAAGGAGACGGCGCAGCGCTTCGGCCACATCGCGGGCGCGCTCGCGCTGATCGCGGCCGCGGTGGCGCTGTTCCTGTCCGGACCGATCTCCGGCGGTGACGGCGGCAGCGGTCTGGCCGCGGCCATCGCGGGCGGTGTCGGCGCGATCGCGCTGCTGGCGACGGGCGCGACCATCGCGCGGGCCTACTCGGCCGCGTCGACGGGGGTGCTGATCGCCGCGTGCGGTTCGCTGCCGCTGGCGTTCGTCGCGGGCTACCACGCGGTGCCCGGCGTCGGCTTCAACCCGAAGATGCTGCTCGCCTCGGCGCTGCTGATGATCTTCGCGTGGGGCGGCATCCTGCTCATCGGGCAGGGCATCACGGTGTTCATCGCCGGGGCCACGGCCGGCACGTTCGTGTCGCTCGCGTTCCTCGTCGCGACGTTCGTCGAGCACCCGCTGCCCGGTGTGGCCGCCGCGACCGGCGCGGTCGCGCTCGGCGCGCTGTCGCTGCTGCCCAGGCTCACGCTGCAGCTGGCCAAGATCCCGCCGCCCGTCGTGCCGACGAACGCCGAGGACCTCAAGGAGGACACCGGCTTCCCGGAGTACGCGGTCATCGAGCGCCGCACGGCCGTGGCGCACGAGTACCTCACCGGCATGATCATCGGCACCGGCACGGTCGCGGCGCTGGCCGCCATCGTCGCCGCGTCCGCCGACACGATCTGGGGCCCGATCTACGGCATCGTCGTCGCGATCGTGCTGATGATGCGCGGGCGTGCCTACGCCAACGGCGCCCAGGCCGTGGCGCTGCTGTCGACCGGCATGTTCGCGAGCGCGGGAATCCTGCTCGGCTGGCTGATCTACTCGACCGAGTTCAACCGCATCGCGTTCGTCTTCGGCGCGCTGCTGCTGCTCGGCGCCGCCGCGCTGGTGCTCGGCGTCGTGTTCCCGGGCCAGAAGTTCTCGCCACCGCTGCGCCGCACGGTCGACATCATCGAGGCGATCCTCATCGCCGCGGTCGTGCCGCTCGCGCTGGCGGTGATGGACATGTACTCGGTCTTCCGGGGCCTGATCTCGCTATGACGCCCGGCATCAGGCGCACCGCGGCGGCGGCGACCGCCGGACTCCTGCTGCTGACGGGAGCGCTCCCCCAGGCTTCCGCGCAGCCGTCGTCCACTTCGGCCACGGCCCGTCCCAACTCGGTTCCGCCGGACCTCCCGCCCGACACCCCGCCCCCGGTCGACGAGGGCAGGCCGGACGTGAAGTACGACCGCACCAACAAGGGCTGCGTCGAGTCCGACACGAAGAGCGAGCTGATCGAGACCAAGCCCTGGGGCCAGGTCCAGCTGAACCTGGAGCAGGCCCACCGGTTCGCCACCGGCAAGGACATCAAGATCGCGATCATCGACACGGGCGTCGACCCGCGCAACCCGCGCTTCGGCAACAGGGTCGTCCCCACCGGTGAATACGTCGACGGCACCAAGAACGGCACGGACGACTGCGACGGCCACGGCACCGAGGTGGCGGGCGTCGCCGCGGCGGCCAGGACCGAGGGCGACTTCGTCGGCGCCGCGCCGGCGGCGACGATCCTCGCGATCCGCCAGACCAGCGACCGCTTCGAGTTCAAGGGCGACGCGAACAACGAGAAGCGCGCCTCTGCCGGCAAGGTCGGCACGCTGGCCCAGGCCATCGTCCGCGCGGCCAACCAGGGTGCGAAGGTCGTCAACATCTCGCTGACCAACTGCAACCCGCCCAAGGGTTTCAGCGCGGACGACAAGAAGCTGCAGGCGGCGATCCGGTACGCGGTCGACGTCAAGGACGTGGTGATCGTGACCGCCGCCGGCAACAAGGGCGACCAGGGCACGGGCTGCGGCCGGCAGAACGACAACCTGGACCCGACCAACGTCAACTCGGTGTCCTCGCCGGCGTGGTTCGCGAACGACGTGCTGTCGGTCGCGTCCATCGCCCGCTCGGGCGCGGTCTCGGACTTCAGCATCTGGGGCCCGTGGGTCAGCATCGCGGCGCCGGGCGAGGAGATCATCTCCGTCGACCCCAAGGGCACCGGCCTGACGAACGCGAACG